>USJJ01000055.1 GCA_900554995.1 uncultured Ruminococcus sp.
GATTTTTGTTTTTTATTTTAATTCTTTAGTATCCGTGTTGATATTTTGCTAATATGCATTTTGCGTTTGATAAAATTTTTTGAGTCGCTTTTGCGGCTCTTTTCTTTTTATGAACGCGTCTTGACAACTCACAGGCTAAATGTTATTCTGTATTTCAGAAAGTTGAAATAATCCGCGAATACGGAAGAGGATGATAATATGAAATTCCCAAAGCTAAGGCAAACCGCTTTGTGCAACTTCGTTTTGTTTTTGCCTTTGATATTATGCTTTTTGCCGCTTATATTGATCGGCTTCGGAGATTACGGCGTTTTCGGCTTGCTCGTTTTTCCCGGAATGATTCTTGCACTTGTTTACATTTTTAAAAACTTTGCATTCCTTATGCTGATGGATTTTACCCTGGGAACAATAAAAGCTCAGAAAAAAGATGCCGAGGAATTTCGAACGGATAAGAACGGAAAAACACGTGAAGAAATTGAGCGAAGATTTATTATACGATGTGAGTCGTTAGGCAAAAAGGAATCTGCAATGAATAAGGCGCTTATGCCCGTGTGTCTTGTTCACAAAGCCGTTCCGTCGATGCAGATTTTCTATTCTGTTATCAACAAAAACGTCGCCGTTTTTTCTTTTGAATCTCTCACGGAAAAGGAATTTGAAAATGCTCTCAAGCTGGCACGGATTCATCTGAGATCAATTGCAAACAGCAAGGATAAATTCAAAAGATTCAGAACAAAAGAAGAGAAGAATGCTCCTGCCTGTCGAGCGGATGTTGCGATATTTCTCGTAGATAACCTTGACGAATCAATAAAAAAGCGTGTCAGGAAAGAATGTGTTTCAACCGACGCCTCATGCTTTTTGCCGTGTGTTGTTGACTGCAAAAACAGAGCATATTATTTTGACGCCGAAAAGGAATTTTTTGAGTTCGGTATGATGGCAAAGCCGCCAAGGAACTACGCTATTTCGGTCGCCAAGAAGATACTTTTCAGCGGCAGACCGCCTTATAAAACTTCCACTCCCGCTCCGCTTAAGCACCCCGAGGACGAGGAGGTTCTGAATATGTCACTTTGGGATTTTTATAAGGATTTCAAAAACACAAGTGTTAAAGAAGAAAACGATTTTTTAAAGGAAGTGCGCAGACAGCTAAAAAGACTTGAAGAGGGCAATTTTGAAATAATTGATGAAATTGTCTACTTCAAACAAAATGACAGAATCATCACTTTGCCGCTCCTTCCCGACGCGGATAACGAAAAGGATGTGTTTCTTACCGTTGACGATGCGTGCTTTTGCAGAGGAAACGATAAATATCCACGCAAAAGACTGCTGAAAAAGATTGAAAAAAACGCCGCGCTTCATTACATTGCCGACGAGCTCAAGAAGCAAGGCTACACAGTCGATTTAGATGAAATATAACAAGACGAAACAGCGACCCGCACAAGTGAGCCGCTGTTTCTATTCAGCAAAGAGTTTATATAATAGAGTATTTTTTCATTTCAATTGATCCGCCGGGGTAAGGACAAATGCCTCGGTATCTTTGCTATTTAAAGCATCGACAATCCCGTTTTAAAATGCAAAGTTGAAGTTGCCCGTTGCAACATTGGCAAGGAAGATAAGTATCTGACCTATCGGCGTGCCGAAATATTCGATAAGATAATCCCTGTCGATTCCCTGCGCATTTACCGTTACGTCGGCAGAGGATGCAAGCCCGATATTGCAAAGCTCTGTCTGAACGCATTTTGCAAGCTCAATATTGCCCAGTGCATTCGGGTGGATTGTATCGGTTGATACGCAGTCTCTTCTGCCGTCAAACACCTCGCTTGTGTCAACGACATAGATATTCTGAGGCTTTTCCTCGCAGTATCTCTCAATTGCGTCATTGATGCGCTTCGCCGCCTCTTTATACGGCTTTCTCGCATAGTCAAAGGTCCACGATGTGTAAAGAAGCTGAACAAGTATCACTGCGTCGGGATTCAGCTCGTGAATCCTATCCATACTCTTTGAAAAATTATCGTAGTAGGTTTCACCTATCTTGTCGAATTTTGAATAATCATTGAAGATAATTCCCTGTGCAATTAGCAAGGCGGCGTGATCAAGCAGGAAGTCGTTTCCGCCGACGGATACGCTGATAATATCAGCCCATTTAACTGCCTCAATATATTCCTCGTCGGTCAAAAGGCGGTTGCAAAGCCCGATGCTGTTCCTTCCCATAACGCCGAGATTCTTATAGTTATATCCGTTCGTGTCGGCAACAATTTTACCGTAAGAAGCCTCATCCGGATTTTTAATTCCGAAGCCCTCGGCAATTGAATCGCCGAGCATTAGATAATTCAACGTCTCCTTTGCACTCGCCGCAACGGAAACAATTCCGATGCAGATAATGACTGCAAGAATAACCGCAACGATTTTCTTAAACATCTTCAACTGCAACACCCCGTTAAAAACAAATTCAAGGGAACGCAAGCCTGCATTTCCTTGAATGATTATACTAAAATAGTTTTTTGTTGTCAATGATTAACCGAGAACGCCGATAATGACTTTTATAAGGTCAATAATGTCATAAATAAAAGTAAGGACTGCGCTGAGCATTACATTTCACCCCTTTGCCGATGCTTTATAGATTATATATTACTTTTTTACTTATGTCAACATTGAACAACTATATGTTTTATGATAAAATAATTTGTACAGAATCGGAGTGATAATATGATCGTTTATTCTGAATACAACAGCGACTTGGGAACTCTGACACTCGCCGCCGACGGCAATAAACTAATAGGTCTCTGGATAGAGGGACAGAAATATTTTCTCTCAACAATTGAGAAAGCAGTCACCCTTGACGATAGTAACACCACCATTGTCAAAGCGAAGGATTGGCTTGACAGGTATTTTAGGGGCGAACGTCCGAGCGTATCCGAGTTGAAGCTTGCTCCGTCGGGAAGCGAATTTCGGCGTGCGGTTTGGAAAATTCTCTGCGGCATTCCTTACGGCGAGGTAATCACCTACGGTGAAATTGCAAAATTGATCGCCCGACAGAACGGTCTCTCTTCTATGTCGGCACAGGCAGTCGGCAATGCTGTGGGACACAACCCGATTTCAATTATAATCCCCTGCCATCGAGTTGTAGGCACCAACGGCAGTCTCACCGGCTACGCCGGCGGAATTGATAAAAAAATATACCTCCTCCGCCACGAAGGCGTGGACACGGATAAATTTTATGATCCCCGATGAAATAATTGACATAACCCAAAAATAATGTTATCATTTTAAAAAGCATATCAGAGGGAAGTTCGGTGAAAATCCGTCGCAACAGCCATTACCGTGATTGAAGTGATTCATAAGTCGGAATACCTGATACGCCGTAATAATAATCTTTGGGCAGGAAAGAAACGCAAACTGTATTCGCCTTTTAAAAAGGGTTCGGATACGGTCAATATGTTTTTGCCCGCCCGGAAAGGACGGTTTTTTTATGTCTGAAAAGACAAAAGAAGAATACCTTGATTTGCTCAGGGCTGTTGCGGTCAAAGAGAATCGGCTTCCGAAAAAAAGTGACTTCCCGCCGCACGATGTAAACAAGATCAAAGGTTATTTCGGCCCGTGGCCATGAGCTCTTGAGGCTGCCGGCTTAAAAGAGTCGAAGCAGGCCGAACGCAAACAGCGCAATTACGAAAAGAGACAGCGTGCACGGGCACGCAAAAAAAGAGGAGAAGAAAATGCTAAAAAAATTAATTTCGATTATTCTTTCAATAATAATGATCCTCTCTTGCATTTCTTTGAATGTTTTCGCAGAGGACAACGCAGTCAGCGCCAAGGTTAAGGAGTACCTTGTTGCACCGAGCCAGTACACGAACAATCCGTACTACGGTGCAAACATCGAAAATACCCTTTCGGGCAAAGCATACACCGCCTCGCTCGGCAATTTCGGCGGTTATGTAATCTATGAGTTCAACGACAAAATTGAAAACAGTGATAAGCACCGTTACGGTATCGACTTTATGATCTCGGGCAATGCATTCAATTCCGCCGCCACAACTCAGGAACCCGGTCAGGTTTGGGTCTCTCAGGACGGAACGACGTGGTATGCGCTCGCCGGCAGTGAACACTACGAGAACGAGACAAACTGGGATTACAGCGTAACATATCAGAAAACCGAGACAAACACATCGACATATGTTGATAGCCTCGGAGAGAGCGGAAAGGTTTGCTCAAGATCTCCCTATCCGCTTAAGACAAACTATTCGACGGTTGATTTTGACGAGAACAGTCTCACTCTTTCCGGTGTTCTTCTCAGAAAGAACCTCACACCGTCAACGGCTAACGGAATCTCGACATCTTTCGGATATGTTGACGCTCTGAGCTGGAAGATGAGCAATCTCCCCGTCAACCCTTATGTCGAGAATCCTCAGCAGAACGCTAAGGACGGGCAGTTTGATATCTCGTGGGCAGTCGACAAGGACGGTATGCCCGTTCACCTTGATTGGGTCAAGTACGTCAAGGTTCAGACCGCAACATTCATCGACGGTGGCGTTTTCGGTGAGAAATCAACAGAGATCAACGGCGTTAACCTTGCCGAGGATGAGGAATTTGTTGACAGCAAAGCTGATGTAAAAATCACCGTAAACGGTCAGGCTGTAACATTTAATTCAAACAATTATTGCAAGCTCGATAATCTCGGTAAGGGCGTCGACGTCAAGGTAGCAGCTGCCGATTCCAATGTTTATATCAACAACGAACGAACAACGGAAACACTGTTCAGCGAGGCTCCGTCAAAGGGTCTTGTCCGTGTCATCGTGCAGACAGGCGACGGCGCAGCTCAGATCTTTATGCTTGACGTAAGCTCGGCTCTTCCCGAGACAGAGCTCAAGCTCTCCGATTCCGAGCTCAGCATTGACAGACTTGATTCTAAGCAGATTAAGGCAAACCTTAAAAACGTAACATGGAGCTCTTCCGATGAGGATGTAGCTTGGGTTGACAGCGACGGAAATATTTACGCAATCAACGAGGGTACGACAACCATCACCGCAGTTTCGCCCAAGGGTCAGACTGCCGAGTGTGCGGTAACGGTTCTCCCGGGAAAAGAGACAGAAACTGTCAGCGTAACATTCAGCGTTTCCGACGGCACAATCATTCTTGAGCCCACAACAATTGAGGTCAGAGAGGGTACCGCACAGGCATACGGCTATAAGGTCGCTTCCGTTGACCACACCGGTAAAGCGGTTGAGGGCGTAACGGTATTTGACGTAATCGTAGCCGTTCACAAGGAAATGTACGGTGACGCATTCACAAGAGGCACGGCAGAAAACTATCTTGCTATGAATTACAGCTTCATTGTCAAGTCATTCGGAAGAAACACATCAAGCTGCGGATTTCTTGTCAACGACACAATGCCGAACGACGGCGTAATCAACCCCTCCTACGGCACAGCAACAGGTTATGCCTGCGACACCGCAACTGTTGTTGACGGCGACGATATTTCATATTTCTTCTATCAGGATACGAAGTATTACAGTGATATGTATGCCGAGTTCAATTCGGATAATTACACTGTTTCCGCCGGAAGAAATCTTAAGGTAAACATCAAGGGCTATTCTCTTATGGAGCACGGTCTTAATGATATGGCGACAATAAGAGATAACTATATGACCAATCTCAAGGACGTTGACATTTATCTCTATGAGGACGGCGAGCTGAAGAAGCTTGCAACAACGGATAAGAGGGGCAACGCAAAGATTAAGTTCAGCGAAGAGGGCGAATATGTTCTCGTTGCCGTAAGAAATCCCGACAGCGAAGAGACCCCCACGGTTGTGGCTTATTCAAAGGTTACCGTTACTGCCAAGAAAGATCCTTTTATCATCCGTGTATTCAAAAAGGTTTATAATTTCATTGTTAAAATTATCAAATCAATCATCAGCGGGGAGTGCTGACAAATGAAAATCAAGAAAATCCTTTGTACGATTCTTTGCCTTTTGCTTGTCGTTTCTCCGATAAACGTACTTGCGGCAACATATGTTTCCGATTCACAGATTGTGTCTTTCAAGACTCCCGTGTCCCCTGCGGACACGGAGCTTCTGTGGTCCGCAAAGCTCGGAACCTCGTATAAAAACGCTCCGAGCACGCAGATTGTTGTCGGCGATACTCTTATCGTTATGAGCGGCAAAAAGCTGTTAAAAATCAATGTCAAGAACGGCAAAACGGTTAAATCCGCAGATATGGTTGATGTCCCGAGTTACAGCTATACCTCACCCTTGTATGCGGACGGAGTTATCTACTGTCCTCTCGACAATGCAAAGATTCAGGCATTCAACTACAAGACAATGAAATCTATGTGGGTTTATACCGATCCTCTCGGCGGTCAGTCTCTGACTCCGATAACATATGACGGAGGTTACATCTACACAGGATTCTGGAACGATGAGGACAGGAACGCAAACTATGTCTGCCTCAGCGTCAAGGACGAGAATAAAAAGGAAACTCACGAGGCAAAAAAGGCTGTTTGGAGCTATAAAAGCCTCGGCGGCTTCTACTGGGCAGGCTGTGTAACGGTCGGCGATAACGTAATTTTCGGCTGTGACGACGGAACCGTCTATGCGAACAAGGCGTCAAAGGTTGTTTCCCTCAACAAAAAGACGGGGAAGCTCACCGACACAATGCCGATTGTCGGCGATCAGCGTTCGTCAATGACATATTTCGGAGGAAAGCTCTATTTCACAACAAAAGCAGGCTACCTTTACAGTGTTTCTCTGAACTCAAACGGAACATTCAACGATTCCTCGGCAAAGAGACTTTCACTCGGCGGTGCATCAACCTCAACACCGCTTATCTATAACGGCAGGCTTTACCTCGGAGTACAGGGCAACGGCTTCGGGCCCGGATATTTCAAGGTTATTAATGCCAATAATCTTTCCGTCATCTATTCCGCAAAGACAAAGGGCTATCCTCAGGGACGTTTTCTTCTCAGCGACGCCTACCTCAAGGATACCGGCAAGGTGAATATTTACATCACCTATAACAATAATCCGGGCGGCATAACGATGTTCACCGATTCCGCAAATCAGACAACGGCGGAAAGCCAAGAGCTCTTCACCCCGGCTGACGGTCAGCGTAACTACTGTATCAGCTCGATTGTCTGCGACGAAAACGGCACGCTCTTTTATAAGAACGACTCGGGATATATCTTTGCGGTTCACACAAAGACTAAGAAAGTATCTTTCTTCAAGAGGATTTTCAACGCTATTGCGGAATTTTTCAGAAAGCTGTTCGGTTAATTTATGAATTTTGGATTCAGGGGATACCACCCGCTTGTAAATGTTTTATTTTTCATAAGCACGGTT
>USJJ01000056.1 GCA_900554995.1 uncultured Ruminococcus sp.
TTCACACCCGACGACGCTTCACGATATTCAGACTCATTCGCTTGAGGGCGGATATTAATCCTATAAAAAATATAATTGAGTCGAAACACATAGATTTGTTGTGTTTCGACTCATTTTTTATACTTTTTTATTATTTAAAAACTTCGTCCAACTTACAGTATGGTAAAAAAAGACTGCACCATAGCTCACAAGGAACTATAATACAGCCTCAATTATTGCTTATTGATTATTTGCGCTCTCTTCTTCCGCCTCTCGGGCCACCTCTGCGGCGGTCACCTGACGGACGTCTCGGAGCGTCGGAAATCTCATTCTCCGGAACAAGACCTTCAACCTCGATAAGAGCCTCACGGCGCGAAAGATTGATTCTTCCCTGGTCATCAATCTCACGAACCTTAACGATAACCTCGTCGCCTACGTTGACAACGTCTGTTACCTTGTCAACTCTCTTGACATCAAGATGGCTGATATGAACAAGGCCTTCCTTGCCCGGTGCAATTTCAACAAATGCGCCGAAGTCCATAATTCTTGTTACAACGCCCTTGTAAATTGCGCCAACCTCGGGATCGTTGGCGATAGTCTCGATCATAAAGATAGCACGCTTTGCATTCTCAATATCCTGAGAGCAAACAAATACGCTGCCGTCCTCCTCAACATCAACCTTACAATCGCACTCTGCGCAAATCTTCTGGATAACCTTACCCTGCTTACCGATAACCTCGGCAATCTTATCAACAGGAACCTTGGTCGAAAGCATCTTCGGAGCATACTTTGAAAGCTCTTTTCTCGGCTCTGGGATAACCGGAAGCATGATCTCGTCAAGGATATAGCAACGAGCCTTGTATGTCTTTTCAAGGGCTTCCTTGATGATTTCCGGAGTAAGTCCGTGAACCTTGAGGTCCATCTGAATAGCTGTGATACCCTTCTTTGTACCTGCAACCTTGAAATCCATATCACCAAGATGGTCTTCATCGCCGAAGAAATCCTCAAGACCCTGAATATCAACCATTGTCATGAAGCGGTCGCCCTCGGTGATAAGTCCGCAGGAGATACCTGCAACGGGAGCCTTGATCGGAACACCGGCTGCCATAAGTGAAAGAGTTGAGCCGCAGATTGAACCCTGCGAGGTTGAACCGTTTGAGGAAAGAACCTCGGAAACGACACGAATACAGTACGGGAACTCCTCAACCGAAGGAATAACCGGAAGAAGTGCTCTCTCTGCGAGTGCGCCGTGACCGATTTCACGACGTCCCGGTCCTCTGCTCGGGCGTGTCTCGCCGACTGAGTATGACGGGAAGTTGTAGTGGTGGATATATCTCTTTTCGGTCTCGTTGTCGATACCGTCGAGCATCTGAACATCGCTCATAGGTCCGAGCGTTGTGATTGAAAGACACTGAGTCTGACCGCGAGTGAACATACCTGAACCGTGAACACGGCTGAGGAGGTCAATCTCTGCATTAAGCGGACGAATCTCGTCGATTCCACGGCCGTCAACACGCTTGCCCTCGTCAAGAAGCCAGCGGCGAACGATGAACTTCTGAAGCTTATACATACAATCGTCGATTTTTGCGATATCGTCGGGATAAACCTCGTCGAACTTCTCGTGAACAGCGGCGTAGATCGGACGAAGTGCCTCGTCACGGATTCTCTTGTCGTCTGTATCAAGAGCAACCTTAACGTCGTCGATAGCGAACTCCTTGATAGCCTCAAACATCTCGGGAGACGGATCGTTTGACGGGAAGTCGATCTTCTCCTTGCCAACCTCGGCACGAATGCCCTCGATGAACTTAACGATTTCCTGGTTAACCTTGTGAGCATACATGATTCCGTCGAACATATCCTCATTGGATACCTCGTTTGCGCCTGCCTCGATCATTGCAACAAGATCCTTGGTAGAAGCAACCGTAACGGCCATCTGAGAAACCTTTCTCTGCTCCTCGGTCGGGTTGATTACGTACTCACCGTCAATAAGACCTACGGAAACGCCTGAAATCGGGCCGTCCCATGGAATAGCCGAAATCGAAATAGCAACCGAAACACCGATCATAGCGGTAATCTCAGGTGAGCAATCGGGGTCAACCGACATAACTGTTGCAACAACACCTACATCGTTACGCATATCCTTCGGGAAAAGCGGACGAATCGGACGGTCGATAACACGGGAAGCAAGTGTTGCCTTCTCGGAAGCCTTGCCCTCACGGCGCTGGAATGAACCGGGAATACGGCCTACTGAATAAAGCTTCTCCTCAAAATCAACGGAAAGAGGGAAGAAGTCAACGCCCTCTCTGGGCTTGTCTGCCATGGTGGCTGTGCAGAGAACCTCAGTCTCGCCGTAACGGATAAGACATGAGCCGCCTGCAAGCTGAGCCATTTTACCGGTCTCGACTACGAGCGGACGTCCTGCAAGAGTTGTTTCAAATTTTCTGAAATCCTTGAAAAACATTTTTAATACCTCTCTGTAAAAATTTTTATTTCTACGTCGGGCAAGGATTTAGCAATAAATCCGCAGTTTGAGCTTCAAGCTGTCGATTCACTGCTAAAACCGATAAGCTGCCCGACAAATAGATACTTTTTAAATATCGACACAGAGGCAGACAGTAAAAGAATGCTGTCTGCCTCATAATGCCGAAATTATTTACGAATACCGAGTCTTGCAATGATAGCACGATATCTCTCGATATCAACTTTCTGCAAGTAAGCAAGAAGGTTACGTCTGTGACCAACCATCTTAAGAAGACCTCTTCTTGAATGATGATCCTTCTTGTGTGTCTTGAGATGCTCTGTAAGGTCGTTGATTCTCTTTGTAAGAACAGCGATCTGAACCTCCGGTGAACCTGTGTCACCCTCGTGAAGAGCGTACTCGGCCATGATAGCCTGCTTCTCTGCCTGTGTCATAATTTTCACCTCATTAAAATAATATTTTGCGCCGACCTCCCAGGTTACGGCAGGTGAACACCGCATTGCGGTAAAACCCGTAATCCGAGAAAGCGGAAACACAACGCTAGTATTATACCACCCGAAATTGGTTTTGTAAAGAGTTTTTATAAGAAAATTTCAAGGAGCTGTCGCTTTCGGCAACAGCCCCTCTTAATCAGCCAATCACGGTCACTTTATATGCTTTAATCGTTTTCGGGCTTTTCTTTGAAATCTTTCCGTCGTAGGAAATTTCAAGTGTTGCACCGATTTTGAGAGCGTCACGGCTTATTTCCTTGCCGTCCGAATCATAAATCTTATCCGATCCGCCCTTAAACTTGATATAAAGTCCATCCTTGTCATAAAGCTTCGAATAAACGCCGCCGAGATCCTGAACATCAACGATAAAATCCTTGCTGTCATCGGAATTTTTGATGCTGTAATTTGCAATTATCGTGCTTGCAGTTTCACTTGTGCTGTCTGATCCGTTACCGCAAGATGCAAGTATGAGCAAACCCATTACCGCAATCATAATAACTGAAATAACTTTTTTCATTCCGCTTATCTCCATGACATATAAACCGTCTTGCCGTTCTCTGCAATTGCATACTTTGCGCTCTTTGTTGATTTAGCGTAATCGGCAACTGAAAGTTTTGTAAACTTAATGCTTCTTGATCTCTTCGGCGAGTTATGCTCAATAGTTGTTGTGTTCTGAAGTCCGCCTGCAAAAGCCTGTGCCTGCTCAGCGGTCTGGAAATTGATTACATACTCAGCCCGTAACTTTGCCGTCTGATCCGGATTTACAACATAGCTTCCTGCACTGAGAGTTCCCGGAGTGAAGCCTGTAAGCCACCATGTTGTTGTCGGAGATCTTTGGAACAGGAGATTATACTTGTTCTGATCGTTAACGTCCTGTCTGTAAACCTTAACGCTCATATTTAGCTTCTCTGCATCCGTTACGCAGTTGTAATATGTGCTGTTTGTAGAGCCGGGGTTACGATTATAAAGACCAAGCTCTGCTCCGATGAGTACAAGACCGTATTGACCCTTCCAGTACTGCATCATCCATTCCTTGTTATTGTAGTTAAACTTGACACGAATGGTATCATAGGAAATTGCGCCTGCACCGGAAACATTATCGTATGTCTCCTCAAAACCGAAGTTTCTCTGCCATGCGTCCTCAGCGGTATAGAAAACCTGATCCTTATTGCTGTACTTAAATCCGAAAAGACCGGTATCCTTTCCGTCCGGACCTACAACCGTCCAGCTATCGGTTTCCGGGTCATATTTGAATTTGACAGACTTTGAAAAGCGCTTAAGGCTTGCGTTGAGATCCTTTGCAAACTGCTTATAATCAAACTTTGTTTTGTCCGTCTTATTGTTTGACGAATTGCCGCCGTTCGAGCCGCCGTTTGAGCCGCTGTTCGAGCCGCCGTTTGAGCTGCCGCCGTTGCTCGGTGTATAGCTGCCGCCGTTATTTGAGCCGCTGTCAACATAGCCTGCATTTGTGTCCACCGTGCCGATGGCGTTGCCGTTGTTGTCGATTACGTCAATGACATTTGTTGACTGATCAAACTTCCAGTTATTACCGCATTTATTACATGTGTATGAACCGTCCTTGTTATCGGTAATATTTGTTGACTGACAAATCGGACAGCAAAGCTGATTTCCGTTAGCATCAAGCAACGGAGCTGCAAGTGTGCCGGAATCCTTCTTGGTTTGACCGATCAGATTACAACCGGGAAATATAGTAAGAATAATGAGTGTGAGAACGCAGATGATCGAGATCACTCTGGTCTTTCTTCCTTTGTTTTCCATCTCTTCTTCTGAACCTCCGTAAATTTTTTCTTATTATAACACACTATCCGGAAAAAAGCAACCGCTGTTTTACGTTTAAAAATATTGACTAAATCATCAAATGCGTATATAATGTTTAAGAATAATTGTCAATAGGAGTTTTAATATGCAGGAGATTAACTCGGCATCACTGGAAAAAATAATTGATGCTTTTCCGTTCAGCGGTGAACTGACCCGCATCAAGTCGACGGACACAGGTCTTATCAACTCAACCTATATGCTCACTTTTTTCGACGGAAACCAGGAATTTGAATACGTTTTGCAGAAGATAAATACAAACGTTTTCAAAAAGCCGGATGAACTTATGTCGAACATAATGAACGTTACGGGATTTCTTCGTAACAAGATAAATCTTTCGGGCGGCAATGCCAACAGAGAGACGCTTACATTTCTTTATACAAAGAACAACACGCCGTATTTTCTTGACAGCGAAAACAACTGCTGGAGGAGCTACGTTTATATCGGCAAATGCTATACCTGCGATAAAATTGATTCTGCGGCAAAAGCGTTTCGCTCGGGCAAGGCATTCGGTAAGTTTCAGGAAATGCTTTCTGACTACCCTGCCGCAAGCCTCTTTGAAACAATTCCTCATTTTCATGACACACCGTCAAGATATGCCGCTTTAAAAGAAGCTGTTGACAATAATCTTTCGGGCAGGGTTGATAACATAACGAATGAGCTCAAATTTGCTTTTGACCGTGAAAAAGACGCTTCAAGACTTGTTGACCTTGTTGCAGAAGGAAAAATTCCGATGCGTGTTACTCATAACGACACAAAGATTAACAATGTGCTTTTCGACAGTATCACAAATGAGGCAATCTGTGTAATCGACCTTGATACCATTATGCCGGGACTTTCTCTTTACGACTTCGGCGACAGCATACGTTCGGGCGCAGTTACATCGGATGAAAATGAAAAGGATCTTTCAAAATACGGCCTTGATCTTGAGCTTTTCAAAAGCTACACAGAGGGATTCCTTTCCGAAGCAGGCATGGCTCTCAACGAAGAGGAGGTTCGCAACCTCGCCTTTTCGGCAAAGCTGATGACGCTGGAATGCGGAGTACGTTTTCTCACCGATTACCTCAACGGCGACACATATTTCAAGACCGAATATCCCGAACATAACCTTGTTAGATGCAGGACTCAGTTCAAACTCGTTGAGGATATCGAAAAGCATATGGATGAGATGAACGACTGCGTTAACGAAATATACAGGAGGAGTTTGAATGAAGGCTGAGAAAAAGAGCGTCGTTATCATTTCGGCAATCCTTGTTATTGCCGTCACGGCAACGCTTGTTCTTATTCCGCTTATCAGGAGAAACTCGGGCAGCAGATATATGCGTGAGGATCTTCGGAATGTCGATAACGTTACGCTTATATCGCACTGTATTGAAATCAACGGAGTTAAAAATTCCGTTGCAGGCTTCAAGGAGTGTGTAAGGCTCGGAGCAAAAGCCGTCATCGTTGATCTTTGTTTTAAAAAAGACGGAACTCCTGTTATTTCAGACAGCTATTCGACAGCAGACAGTGCCGAAACCGTCGAGAATCTTTTCAAGACGATGAGTGACGTCAGGTATAAAGAAATCGGTGTTTATTTAAACATTATTCAGCTCTCCGATCTTTCACGGCTTAACAGCCTTGCAGTCGTTTACAACATTCTTGACCGAGTATTTTTGATCGGCATTGATTCAGAGCATTACGACCTGATTAACACCGACGACACTATTATTCCGTTCCTTTTGGACTATAACTTTCGGGACAGCGAACTTAACGCTTTAAAAAAAGGCAGCTTTACACGCCCCGATATACTTGAAAAATACGGCGCAACAGGGCTTGTTCTCCCCTCTTCACAAATATCCGAAGAACTTGTAGAGGCTCTCAATGACTATGGCATACTTTACATTGTGAACGTAACGGACGAAAGCTCCGATATGTGTCAGACTCTTCTTAAAGGAGCGAACAACGTTATTGTTCCCGATATTGAAAAAGCGAGCAGGACAATGAACGAATGGACCATTGAAATGCAAAAGAGGTACAAGGAATCGGTTGATAAATCGATAAAAGCTCTTTCCGAGAAAGAGAAAGGTAATAAATAAAAATTTCAGAAAACAGGAGTGGTCAATATGGCAAAAATTCTTATTGCGGATGACGAAAGCAAGCTTCGCAGACTTGTTTGCGACTTTCTCAGACGTTCGGGACATACCCCCGTTGAGGCAAGCACAGGTCGGGAGGTTCTCGATATTTTTAATTCGGACGAAAAAATTGATCTGTATCTTCTTGATATTATGATTCCCGAGATTGACGGTTGGGAGCTCTGTCGTCAGATCCGTAAAACATCGTCTGTTCCGATCATTCTTTTGACTGCAAGAAGCGCCGAGTATGACGAGATAATGGGATTCGACGCAGGTGCGGACGATTACGTTACAAAGCCGTTCAGCCTTGCTGTTCTTATGAAGAGAATCGATGTTTTGCTTAAACGTTCATCATCGGGCAAGGTCTTGTCCCGCTTATAGGTCATCACGACGTCAACTTTGTTT
>USJJ01000057.1 GCA_900554995.1 uncultured Ruminococcus sp.
CGATGTTCCGTCAAGATCGTGGAACACCGCCTGCACAAGAATCGCATCCTGGGCAAAGCTCACCGAAAACGAGAGCGGAAAGACTTTTGTAGCAATGAATACGCATCTTGATCACAGGAGCGAAGAGGCAAGAAGGAACGGCGTAAGGCTCATCAATGAGTTCGCCGCAAAACTTGATTGCCCCGTTGTAATCACAGGGGATTTCAACATCTCCGAGGGTACGGATTGCTACGTTGATATGGTCGAGGGCGGAATATTCAGGGACAGCAAGTTTGTTGCCGAAGAAACGGAGAATTATCCGACATTTCACCCGTATTTTCACCATAATGAGCCTGAGGATGTAATTGATTTTATCTTCATCAGCGACGGATTTACGGCGAAAAGCTACCATGTTATTAAGGATAAGCCGAACGGAGCGTTCCCGTCGGATCATTGCCCGATAATGTCGGAGATTTCAATCAAATAATTAATCGGAGCCGTGACGGAGTGATCTGTCACGGTTTTTTTTGAAGAGCCTCATTGTTTCCTTTTAGATGAGGCGGCTCGCAGAGTCGGAGGAGATAAAGATAAACAAAGCAGAGACTTACACGGTGCCCACATCGTGCCGTGAAGTCCTTAGGAACTGTAATGGGCTCCCTTTTAGGGGAGCTGTCACGGCTTGTCCGTGACTGAGGGGTTTGTTAAAAGTTTGTTGAAACATCATTTAACCCCTCCGTTATGGCAGCTCCCCCAAAGGGGCGTCTATGTAAAATTTCTGCTGACTTTCCTTGCCTCCCTTGCAGGGGAGGTGTTGAGCGGAGCGAAACGGAGGGGTTATTTTTTTAAAAGCATCTTTATCCCCTCCGTCACTCACGTGACACCTCCCCTTGATCTCAAATCAAGGGGAGGCTTGGTTGGTCTTTGCTGATTTAAAATGGAACAGCAGGATTTCCGTTTTTTTCAGCCTCCCCTTAAATGATTTAAGGGGAGGGGGACCGCTTGCGGTGGTGGGGATAAAGATAAATAATTTTAACTTTTAACAATTCTCATCAAACGCCTTACAAAACCCCTCAGTCGGCTTCGCCGACAGCTCCCCTAAAGGGGCGCCTAAAAACCCTGCCAACACTGCGCTACCTCAGAGGAGCCCACGCTTAAGGTGAATTACGAGGCAAATATTTATAGCCTCCCTCTTGAGGGAGGTGGCACGACGGAGGAGTGACGGAAGGAGTTTAGGTCTGATAAAAAACCGACTCCCTCAGTCACGACCTTGTGTCGTGACTGATGAGGTGGCAAGTTTCATCATAATTTATTTAATAATATCAAACCGGACATTTTCCACCTCATCAGTCGCTTACGCGCCAGCTTCCCCTCAAGGGGAAGCCTTGGTTCGTTTCTGCTGACTTTACAATATTGCAAAAAAGCACCCTCTCCCGAGTATGGGAGGGGGTGCAAATGCTATGCAAATCTTCTTAATATTCGACTACACCCTCATAAACCTTTCGTGTGTCGCCGTTGACGAGAATGGTTTCGTCCGTATAAGTGATAACAACATCGCCGCCGGACATCTTAACCGTTACGTCCTCGCCCTTCTTGCAAAGGCCCATCTCCGTTGCGACTACAACAGCAGCGGCCGCCGATGTTCCGCAGCCGAGGCTCTCGCCGTTGACCGCTCTCTCATAGCAGCGGAGCTTGATTGTGTTTCTGTCAATCATTCGAGCGATGCCGGTATTGATATACTCGGGAAGAATGCCCGAATTGCGGATCTTGTCGCCGAAAGAATTAAGATCAACACTGTCAACATTATCCATAAACACGATGCAATGCGGATTACCGATAGTAACACAGCTGATATTGATAGATTCGCCGCCTATATTAACCGGCTGGTCGATTATCATGTATGTGTCGGTCTTCACCGGAATGCTTGCAGGATCAAAATCGGGCTTGCCGATATCGACCTGAGCCGATCTTACCTCGCCGTTGAACGAATACAGACGAACATTCTTTACGCCGCAGTTGGTTTCAATTTTCATTGCCGTTTTCGGCACAATTCCGTTATCATAGAGGAACTTTGCAGCACAGCGAATACTGTTCGCAGCCATAAGCGTCTGAGTTCCGTCGTCGTTATAAACAACCATTTTCGCATCGGCAATATCCGATTTTTCAACGAGAACAACGCCGTCGCCGCCGATTCCGTAATGACGGTCGGTGAAGTTGATAGTCAGCGACTCGGGTGACGGAATGTTCTTATTCATATTGTTGAAATAGATATCGTCGTTACCCGTCGCCTGCATCTTGGTAAAATTCAGGCGCATACGCTTCGAGCGCATATGATTGATATCGACAAGCTCTGTGTTGCGCTGAGTGAAGCGGCTTGAAAGAATATCGCAGAGCGCATTTGCCGTATCGAGAGATGTAAGGCAGCAGATTGAGAGCTGAACTGCACGGCGATGAATCTTGATGAAGTTTTCAATCGTCGATTTTGCCGTTGAGCCTGTGTAAACAATGTAATCAATCTTGCCTGTTTCGAGCATTTCGATAACGTGCTTGCCGTCGCTGAATTCCTCGATAATCTCGGCATTGATGCCTGCCGACTGAATGAGCTTACCCGTGTTCGGCGTTGAATAAATCTTCAAGCCGACGTCGGCGAACTTCTTTGCAAGCGATATAACCTCCGGCTTGTCCTTATCGTGAACGCTGATAAGCACTCCGCCGTTGTATTTATTGTCGTGATATGTGCTCTCATGGCCAACCTTGAAGCCTGCGGAAATAAGTCCTTTGAACAGTGCCTCATTGAGGGTTCTGCCGATTCCGAGAACCTCACCCGTCGACTTCATCTCCGGACCAAGCTCGGAATTGACATCGTTGAGCTTCTCGAATGAGAATACGGGAACCTTGATCGCAACATACGGCGGGATCTTGTAAAGTCCCGTGCCGTAGCCAAGCTCAATGAGCTTTGTGCCGATCATAACCTTTGTTGCAAGCTCAACCATCGGGACGCCTGTAACCTTGCTGATGTAAGGAATCGTTCTTGACGCACGGGGATTGACCTCGATAACGTAAAGCTCATTGCGATAGATGAGATATTGAATGTTGACAAGACCCTTTGTACCGAGCGAAAGCGCAAGTTTTGTTGAAATATCGACAATCTTGTCAATCATACTGTCGAGTATATTATAGGGCGGATAAACTGCGATTGAGTCGCCCGAGTGGACGCCTGCACGCTCAATATGCTCCATAATGCCGGGAATAAGAACATCCTTGCCGTCGGAGATAACGTCAACCTCAAGCTCCGTGCCCATCATATATTTGTCGACGAGAACGGGATTTTCAATCTTCTGAGAAAGAATGATATCCATGTAACGCTTAACATCAGTGTCGTTATATGCGATAGTCATGTTCTGACCGCCGATAACGTATGACGGACGGAGAAGAACGGGATATTCAAGCTCGTTTGCCGCTCTGATAGCGTCCTCGGTGTCCATAATCGTCTGACCCTTGGGTCTGCTGATGCCGAATTTTTCAAGCAATTCGTCAAAGCGCTCTCTGTCCTCGGCGATATCAATACCCTCAGCCGACGTGCCGAGAATCGGAATATTATTTTCATCGAGGAACTTTGTGAGCTTGATTGCCGTCTGACCGCCGAACGCAACAACAACTCCTACGGGCTTTTCAACCTTGATGATGTTCATTACGTCCTCGTCGTTGAGCGGTTCAAAATAAAGCCTGTCCGCCGTGTCGAAGTCGGTTGAAACCGTCTCGGGGTTATTATTTACGATGATGACCTCATAGCCGAGCTCCTTGAGAGTCCATACGCAATGAACGGAGGAATAGTCAAATTCGATACCCTGACCGATACGGATGGGTCCCGAACCGAGAACGATGATTCGTTTCTTCTCCCCTCTTTCAATCTCTCTTGACTCGCAGTCGGTGTCATATGTCGAGTAGAAATACGGCGTTTCCGCCTTGAACTCGGCACCGCAGGTGTCAACCATCTTGTAAACGGCGTCAAGCGTCTTTTCGGGGAGCTTGCCTGCCATTTTGAGGATAGTCGAATCCTTGTAGCCGTATTTCTTGCCCTTTTCGTAGTAATCCTTGTCGAGCTTGCCGCTTTCGAGCATTTTTTCATAGTCGGCAAGATTCTTGAGCTTTCCGAGGAACCACTCGTCAATCATCGTGATTTCATGGATTTTCTCAATGCTTATGCCCTCTTTAAGAGCCTTGAACACGGTGAAAATTCGCAAATCGTCCTGTTCATGCAAGCGTTCGACAACGTCCATGTCATCGGGGAATTTATTATAGTTAAGTGTCTCAAGTGAAATTTCGGCGCCTCTGACAGCCTTCATAACCGCCATTTCAAAGCTCGGAGCGATCGACATAACCTCGCCCGTTGCCTTCATCTGAGTGCCGAGCTTGCGGCTTGCACCGACGAATTTATCAAACGGCCACTTCGGGAACTTGACAACAACATAGTCAAGCGTAGGCTCAAAGCAGGCACAGGTTTTGCCCGTGATGTCGTTTCTGATCTCATCAAGTGTATATCCGAGCGCAATTTTGGTTGTAACCTTTGCGATAGGATAGCCTGTCGCCTTTGAGGCAAGAGCCGACGAACGTGAAACTCTCGGGTTAACCTCGATAACGGAATATTCAAAGCTCTCGGGATTGAGTGCAAACTGACAGTTACAGCCGCCCTCGATGCCAAGCTCGGTGATAATATCGAGCGAGGCGGAACGCAGCATCTGATATTCCTTGTCCGAAAGCGTTACGGCAGGCGCGATAACTATACTGTCGCCCGTATGAACGCCGACCGGGTCAAAGTTTTCCATTGAGCAGACAGCGATAACGTTGCCAACGCTGTCACGCATAACCTCAAACTCGATCTCCTTCCAGCCGCCGATAAAGCGCTCGACAAGGATTTGATTGATCGGGGAAAGCTCCAGTCCGTTATATGCAATAACTCTTAATTCTTCTTCGTTGTAAACAACTCCGCCGCCGGCACCGCCGAGGGTAAATGCAGGGCGAATGATTACGGGATATCCGATCTCCTGAGCAATTTCGGCCGCACGCTCAACGGTGTTTGCGATATCCGACGGAACAACAGGCTGACCGATTTTGAGCATCGTATCTCTGAAAAGCTGTCTGTCCTCCGCCTTATCAATGGCTTCGGCATTGGTGCCGAGCAACTTAACGCCCATTTTTTCAAGATAGCCGTTCTGAGCAAGCTGCATAGCTATTGTAAGTCCCGTCTGTCCGCCGAGTCCGGCAAGAATAGAATCGGGATGTTCTTTTTCAATAATTCTTTTAACGGTCTCCTGCGTCAGCGGTTCAAGATAAATCTCGTCGGCGAGCGCATTATCCGTCATAATGGTTGCGGGGTTGGAGTTGACAAGCACAACGTCAAGACCCGCGTCCTTGAGAACGCGGCAGGCCTGTGCTCCGGCGTAGTCAAACTCAGCCGCCTGACCGATAACGATGGGACCGGAACCGATAACAAGTACCTTTTTTATGTCTTTATTCAGCGGCATTGTTTTTTCCTCCCATCATTGAAATAAACCTGTCGAACAGGAACTTTGTATCCTTAGGACCCGAACACGCCTCCGGGTGGAACTGAACGGTAAAAATCTGCTTGCTTCTGTATTCCATACCCTCGCAGGTTCCGTCGTTTGCGTTGATAAAGCTCTCTCTTGCATATCGCCTGTCAAGACTTTCGGCAACAACGGCGTAACCGTGGTTCTGGCTTGAAATATAGGTTCTGCCCGTTTCAAGCTGCTTGACCGGCTGATTAACGCCTCTGTGACCGTATTTGAGCTTCATGGTCTTGCCGCCCATTGCAAGAGCGGTGAGCTGATGTCCGAGACAGATTCCGAAAATCGGAAATTTGCCGGCAAGCTCCTTTATATTTTCAATCGGAACGATGTTTTCCTCCGGGTCGCCCGGACCGTTTGAAAGCATGATTCCGTCGGGATTCATCTCGATAATCTCCTGAGCCGAGGTATCATACGGGAAAACCGTAACCTCGCAGCCCCTTGCAACAAGCTCACGAACGATGTTTTTCTTTGCGCCGTAGTCGAGAAGCGCAACCTTGTACTTCGCTCCCTCGTCCGATACCGTATATTTTTCCTTACAGCTTACGCTCTTGACTGCGTCAACAATTCTGTAAGCCTTGATTTCGTCATAGTCGATATTATCAACCGAGCTGACGATTTTTGCGTTCATAACACCCTTTTCACGGATTATTCTCGTAATCTCACGGGTGTCAACGCCGTAAACGCCGACTATTCCCTGCTTTTTCAGGAAGGTGTCAAGATCATACTCCGTCCTGAAATTGGACGGCAGCTCGCACCACTCTCTGACAACGTAGCCGCTGACGTAGGACCTGTCGCTTTCAAAGTCCTCCTCCATGATGCCGTAGTTGCCGATAAGCGGGAAGGTTTGCATAACTATCTGTCCGTAATAGCTGGGGTCGGTGAGCGTTTCGATATATCCGCCCATGCCTGTTGTAAAGACAAGCTCGCCGAGAGCCTCGCCCTCTGCGCCGAAGCTCTTGCCTTCAAAAATGTGTCCGTCTTCAAGTACAATGTAAATTTTTTTAATCATAATGTCGCCGCCATAACTGCTTTTATAGTGTGCATTCTGTTCTCTGCCTCTCTGAAAACGATTGAACGTTCGCTTTCAAAGACCTCGTCCGTGACCTCGAGAGCATCACAGCCGAATCTTTCGCCGATCTCCCTGCCGACCTTTGTCTTATGGTCATGATAAGCGGGCAGGCAGTGCATAAATACAACGTTGTCTGCCGCCGCATCCATAAGTTTTTGATTTACCTGGTACGGCATAAGGTCGTCGATTCTTTCTTTCCAAACCTCCATCGGTTCGCCCATTGAGACCCAAACATCCGTATAAATTACGTTTGCATCCTTTACGGCCTCTGTGGGATTTTCGCTGAATTTAATTTCACAGCCGTTTTCCTTTGCGATCGCCTTGCAGGTGTCAACAAGGTCATGGTCGGGGAAATACTTTTTCGGAGCGCATGCGGTAAAGTTGATACCCATTTTAGCGCAGCCTACCATGAGTGAATTGCCCATATTGTACCTTGCGTCGCCCATGTAAACAAAGTTGATTCCCTTAAGATGACCGAACTGCTCCTTGATAGTCAGGAAATCGGCAAGAATCTGAGTCGGGTGAAATTCATTTGTAAGGCCGTTCCATACGGGAACGCTCGCATACTTTGCAAGCTCCTCAACAAGATCCTGACCGTAGCCGCGGTACTCGATGCCGTCAAACATGCCCGAGAGCACCCTCGCC
>USJJ01000058.1 GCA_900554995.1 uncultured Ruminococcus sp.
TATGAATTTTTATACCTGTGTTTTTGATTTTTGTGTAATCAAAAAATGCCTGTGCCGCCTTGTATGCAATGTTCGATTTGTCGCACGGCAAAGCCGCTTCGCTGCACGTTATCATGATCTTTTTGTCGTCCGTTGTCTCAACACTCACCGTGTCGTAAAGTCCGACAGACTGCATTATCATAAACAGGCTGTGATATCCGTTGTCAAGCGTTCTGAGTATATCGAGCATAAGGTTTATTTTGGCTGCTGCCTTGTATTCTGCTTTCATATGTTCTTTCCTTTCGGGCAGTTTAAGTCTGTATTGCGATAGGAGGTTCATTTCTAAGGTGATTATTTCCAAATTCCCACCGCTTGCGGTGGTGGGGATTTAAAAAACAGCCTAACTTTTTTAGTCTTTTCGACTCACTTTCCTATCCTCGTCTGCTTGAGGCCTGTGAACTTCTGTCCCCATGCGTTTGCCCATGCTTCACAATAGAGGGAGTAATAAGAAACGTTGTTGTTCTTTCGGTAGTTTATGCAGGGCTTAAAATTGCACCAGATAAATGACGGAATCGCAATGACAAGGAACCATATCGGTCCGAGAAGAAGTGCCTGCCATGTGTGGCCGTACTCGTGAATTTTTGTGTCCCGAAGCCAGTCATCCGGTCGGTCGGGATTCATAAAGATAAACGTTCCGAATGAAATTCCGCCCCAGTCGCCGGGCACATATGTAACCGTCGCATTGAAAAATCTTTCGTGCTTACAGCCCTTGATGACCGCAAAAATTATATAAGCGATAAACCCGATAAGGTTGATCGGCAGCGCCCATGTCCATTCTACAAGATAAAACAAAAACTTTTTCATATCTTTAACCCTCCGTTCGGTTTATTCTAACATATTTTTACCCTTTTGAAAAGAGTATAAAAGCATTTAACCTTGAAAAATAATAAATAATGTGTATAATATATATAACAGTATAAAACGGAGGTTTTAACATGACAGAAGTTACTAAAGATATGCTTATAGGCGATATTCTTGATGCAGACAGCGGCACAGCCGAGTTCTTCCTTAACATGGGTATGCACTGTCTCGGCTGCCCCTCGGCAAGAGGAGAGAGCCTTGAGATGGCATGCGCCGTTCACGGTGTTGACGTTGAGCAGATGGTTGCAGACATCAACGCTTATCTTGCAAGCAAATGATTCGACTTAAGCCGAGGCTTCAATCGGCGGCGGATATGGTTCGTTACGGTTCCCGTGTCGCTGACATCGGAACCGACCATGCCTATCTGCCGACAGCGCTCATTTTGTCGGGCAAAATACCGTCTGCCGTTGCGGCAGATCTCAGAAAAGGTCCATTGGAAAACGCCTTGGAAACCGTCCGCTCCAATCATATTGAGGACAGGGTTCAGCTTCGCCTTTCCGATGGGCTTAAATGTGTTTCCCCCGACGATGCCGACGATATTGTTATCGCAGGCATGGGCGGTATTTTAATCTCCGAAATTCTGACAGCCGCCGAATGGGTAAAAAACGAAAAATACAAGCTTATTCTACAGCCGCAGTCGCATGACGAGGACGTTCGCAGATACCTTTTTGCCAACGGTTTTAATATAACAGGCGAGACGGTCTGCTTCGAGGACGGAAAAATTTACATATGCATCGGAGCGGTCTATACAGGCTCAATAACATCACACAGCGAAGCCGAGATTATGTTCGGCAGTCTCCTCACACGCCATGACAAAGCGGCAGAGGCTTTCATAAATAAAAAACTGAAAAGAATAAATGCTCGCCTTTCCGCACTCAACGCACACGGCGGTGCCGAGGACGAAAAAGAGCGGCTTGAAGCAATAATAAAAGAGGTGGAAAAATGGCAAAGGTAAAGGATTTTTACGGTTATCTTAACAGCATTGCTCCCTTTGAAACGCAGGAGAACTGGGACAACAGCGGAATGCTCGTCGGCGATATGGAAGCCGAAGTAAAAAAGGTTGCCGTTGTGCTCGATATCACTCACGAAGAAATCAAAAAAGCCAAAGCAATCGGTGCGGACTTAATAATCAGCCACCACCCTGTCATTTTCTCTCCCGTCAAATCCGTAACAAAGGGCAGTGTGCCGTATGAACTTGTTGCAAGCTCGATAAACGCTCTCTGCTGTCATACTCCGCTCGACATTGCAGACGGCGGAACGAACGACAGTCTTGCGGAACTGCTCGGAATAGAGGTCACCCGTGCCGAAGATCCGATATTAAGGCTCGGAACGGTTGAGCCGACCACGGCGGAAAATCTTGCAGGCAAAATCGCAAAAACGCTCAACACGAAGGTGCGCTATGCCGACGCAGGCAGAAAAATCGAAAAAATTGCGATCTGCACAGGCGCAGGCTGTTCGCTGATTGAAGCGGCAGGTGAAATTGACGCTTTCATCACGGGCGACGCATCGCACCATAACTTTCTCGACTGCATTCAGGCAGGCATCACACTCATTGCAGCGGGACATTACGAAACGGAAATAGTTGTTGTTCCCGTTCTTGTAAAAAAATTGCAAGCACAGTTCCCCGACATTGAAATTATAGATATTAAACAGGAAAATCCGATAAAATTTATTTGAGGTAATTATGGCACTTGACGGAATATTTCTCAGCAAAATTAAAGACGAGCTGCTCAGAGAAATCTCATTCGGCAGAGTTGAAAAAATCCACCAGCCCTCCCGTGAGGAGCTGGTTATTCACCTGCGCGGCAAAAACGGAGCGAAGAAACTTTTCCTTTCAATAAGGGGCAACAGCCCGAGAATTCATCTGACCGAACATGCGCCCGAAAATCCGGCTGTTCCACCGATGTTTTGTATGCTGATGAGAAAAAAGCTGCTCAACGCTCAGCTTGTCGATATCCGCCAATCGGGTCTTGACCGAATACTTTATCTTGACTTTAACGCCACGAACGAAATAGGCGATAAAATAAAACTCATTCTCTCGATTGAGATAATGGCAAAATATTCAAATATCATTCTCTTCGACGGCGACGGAAAAATCGTTGACGCAATCAAGCGAGTTGACCTCAGCCAGTCGGCAGTCCGTCAGATTCTTCCGGGATTCAAATATATTGCACCGCCGCCGCAGAGCAAGCTCAACATAACGGATCACACAACGGAAAACATAATTGCACAGATTAAAACATTTCCGTCAAAGCCGCTCTCATCCGCCGTGCTCAGCACCTTGCAGGGAGCGTCTCCCCTCACCTGCCGTGAGCTTTGCGGAGAGTTCGGTGAGCTTTACACCGACGAGGTCAGCGACAAGGGCTTTGAGTATCTCTCCGAAAATCTTGACAATTTACGCAATATCATTATGAATGAACACGGCACGCCGTTTATGCTCAAGGACGAGACAGGCAAGCCCGTTGACTTCTCTTTCTTTCCAATAAAACAGTACGGCGACCGATACAGGACGGAGATAAAGTCAAGTTTTTCCGAGCTTCTTGACGAGTTCTACTACGAATGTGACCGACTTGAACGCACAAAGCAAAAGGGGCAGGACTTGGTAAAGCTGCTCAATTCGGCAATAGCGAGAGTTTCAAAAAAGCTCAGTCTTAGGCAGGCGGAGCTGGCTCACTGTGCAGACAGAGAAAAGCTCAGAATCAATGCCGAGCTTATCAACGCAAATCTGTATAGGCTCGAAAAAGGTGCACTTTTCTACGACCTTGAAAATTACTATGACGAAAACAAACCGATTAGGATTAAAGCCGACCCGTCAAAATCCCCGTCGCAGAACGCGCAAAAATACTTCAAGGAATATCGCAAGGCGAAGACTGCCGAGCAGCTTTTGACCGGCTTCATTGAGGAGAGCAAGCAGGAGCTTGCCTATCTTGAAACGGTTGCGGATTCGCTTGAGCGAGCCGACACGCAGGCTGAAATTGACGAAATTCGCAACGAGCTTTCGCTTGGCGGTTACGTCAAGAAAAAGCGCGGGACTGATAAAAAATCATCAAAGACCTTGCCGCCGATTGAATACAGGACAACTGACGGCTTTCGGGTTCTCGTCGGCAGGAACAACGTACAAAACGACAGGCTTTCGCTCAAAACCGCCGCAAAAAATGATATGTGGCTTCACACGCAGAAATTTCCCGGCTCTCACGTTATAATTGTCAGCGACAACAGAGAGATAAGCGACGAGGCAATAGTTGAAGCGGCCGAAATCGCCGCCTACCATTCAAAGGCTCGCGATGCAAAGCTTGTACCGGTTGACTACACATATGTTAAAAATCTCAAAAAGCCGCAGGGTGCGCCCTACGGCAAGGTCATATACCACGTTTACTACTCGGTCAACGTCACTCCCGACCGCGACAAAATCAACGCTAAATTAAGTAAGGTGAAATAAAATGCGACTTCTTGTTATTGACGGCAACAGTATAATCAACCGTGCTTTTTACGGAATAAAACTCCTGAGCACCAAGGACGGCAAATATACCAATGGAATTTACGGATTTATGAACATTTTCCATAAACTCCTCGACGATTGCCGACCCGACAGGGTTGCCGTTGCTTTTGACGTCAAGAAGCCGACCTTTCGTCACGAAATGTATTCCGAATACAAGGCAGGCCGTCATGCCATGCCCGATGAGCTTAAGCAGCAACTGCCCGTTCTCAAGGAACTTTTGACGCTCATGGGCTACAAGGTTGTCGAAAAAGCAGGCTGGGAAGCCGATGATATTCTCGGCACGCTTTCGGTTCAGATGAAAGACGGTGACAAGTGCTTCATAGCAACGGGAGACCGTGACAGCTTACAGCTTGTCAGCGACACGACGACCGTTCTTCTCGCTTCAACCAAGATGGGCAAAACTCAGACAATCCCCTATGACAAAGCAAAAATCAAAGAGGACTACGGCGTTGAACCGTGGCAGATGATTGAAATAAAGGCTCTCCAGGGCGACAGCTCGGACAATATTCCCGGAGTTGCCGGAGTGGGTCCCAAGACCGCAGGAGATCTAATTCAGCGCTTCGGCTCGGTTGAAAACATTTACAATAACATTGATACAATTGAAATAAAGGACAAGCTCCGTGAAAAGCTCGTCAATTCCAAGGACAGCGCAATGCTCAGCCACACGCTCGGCACCATTCGCACGGACGCTCCGATTGATACGGACATGGACTCCTACATTCCGTCCGTTCCCGACAGCGGCAAGGCCTCAAGGCTTCTTGCTTCGCTTGAAATGTTTAAAATGATTGAAAAATTCGACCTCGGCAAGTGCGAGCAGACCGATATCGAAACGGTCAGCGTTCCTGTCAAGCACCTTGAGTCGCTCTCGAAAATCAGGCTCGGCGATAAGGCTTATTTCATTCCCGAATTTTCGGACGGCGATATAATTTCAATCGCTTTCGACTGCGGCGAATTTATTGCCGTTGTTGATAATAACAGCTTCACATTTGCTTCTGAGCTTGCCGATATTCTCTCAAACGAAAAAATCGAAAAGATATCCTGCGATGCCAAGCAGATGTACTCATGGGCATTTATGCGAGGAACCGAAATCAAAGGGAAGATCAGCGATATTATGATCGCAGGCTATATTCTTAACCCTTCGGCGAGCGACTATTCGCCTGTAAGAATGTCGCAGGAATACGGTGCACTCTGTCCCGAAATAGGCGAGGAAAATGAGACCGCTCTTAAAGCCGCCGCTTTAAAGGGCGCATGGGAAAAGGTCATCAAGCAAATCGAGGGAAATGACCAGCTTCCGCTCCTATACGATATTGAAATGCCGCTTTCAAAGGTGCTTTCTTCAATGGAGGTTACGGGATTTCTTGTTGACCGTGAGAGCATTCAACAATACGGAGCGGTGCTTGAAGAAAAAATCAACTCCCTGGTCAGCGAGATTTATGACCTTGCAGGCGAGGAATTCAATATAAATTCGCCAAAGCAGCTCGGCACAATTCTTTTTGAAAAGCTCGGACTGCCGGCAAAGAAAAAAACAAAATCGGGATACTCGACCAATGCCGACGTGCTTGAAGGTCTTGCACCCGATTACCCGATAGTTTCATTCATTCTCGAATACAGAACGCTTTCAAAGCTCAAATCGACCTACTGCGACGGCTTGCAGAAATGCATTGCACCCGACGGCAGAATTCATTCAACGCTCAACCAGACCGAGACAAAGACGGGACGAATTTCTTCGACAGAACCCAATCTGCAAAACATTCCTGTCAGAACTCCCGTCGGACGTGAGCTTAGAAAATTCTTTATCGCCAAGGACGGCTGTGTACTTGTTGACGCCGACTATTCGCAGATTGAGCTTCGTGTTCTCTCTGATATTGCGAACGACGAAACAATGATATCCGCCTTCAACAACGGCGACGATATCCATACAATTACGGCTTCGCAGGTTTTCAATATGCCTGTTGAGGCGGTAACTCCGCTGATGAGAAGCCGTGCAAAGGCGGTCAATTTCGGCATAGTTTACGGCATCGGCGCATTCTCACTCGCCCATGATATCGGCGTAACGAGAGCCGAAGCCGACAAATATATCAAAGGCTATCTTCATCATTTTTCGGGCGTTGACAGCTACATGAAGAATGTCATTGCCAAGGCGAAGGAGGACGGCTATGTTCAGACTCTGTTCAAGCGCCGCCGCTATCTGCCCGAGCTTGCCGCATCGAATGCTATGATCCGCAACTTCGGCGAGCGTGTCGCAAGGAATATGCCTATTCAGGGAACCGCCGCAGATATAATCAAAATTGCGATGGTTCGTGTCTACGACAGACTTGAAAAAGAAAATCTCAAATCAAAGCTTATCATGCAGATCCATGACGAACTTATTGTCGAGGCTCCCGAAAATGAGCAGGCGCAGGTTCGGAAAATCGTCCGTGAAGAGATGGAAAACGCCTGCAAAATGAAAGTCAAGCTCACCGCAGATGTTCATTGCGGCAAGAGCTGGTACGATGCAAAAGGATAATGCAAAATGAAGGTTGTTGTTACGGCAAGAAATTTCTCGACAGATGACAAAACAGCATTGCAAATGTTGCAGGATGCAGGCTTTGAGGTTGAGGATCACAGCAAAGAGGACATAGGCAGCGGCACGGATGAGGAGTATATACGTTCGCTTGTGCTTGACGCCGACGCAGTTATATGCGGTCCCGAAAAAGTAAGTAATAAAGCAATAGCTGAAAGCAAAAATCTTAAAATCGTTTCCCGCCGAGGAATCGGCTACGATTCTATTGATATTGATTTCTGCAAAAAGAACGGCGTTGCAGTTGCCCGTGCGCTCGGTACGGTTGAAGGCTCGGTTGCAGA
>USJJ01000059.1 GCA_900554995.1 uncultured Ruminococcus sp.
TGATTGAGAACGGTGCATTTGATTTGAGCCAAATCCAAGAATAATCTGCAAATTTCATATACTAAGAACTTGGTGGACACCTATTCCTATGCGCATGAAAGACGGTAGTACAGTTGCACTTTTTAACGAAAGGCACACCTTTTAACGATTTATACGAGGGGTGTGCATTTGGTATCAGAATTGGTCACTACTTTCAAATAAAGAAGAGTCGCAACAGCGGCTCTTTTTTATTTTGCGCGGGGCTTGAACCCGAGAGGGTCTGAGCGTTTAAAAAACAGTCCTGTGGACTGTTTTTAGCGAGGAGCGGTGAGCCGGGTACTGTCGCTAAGCGACGGTCGGCGAGCCATCAGCATGCAAGGCACAGCCGCAGCAGATGCCAAGTCCCGTCTCTCGCACCAAATGAGGAAGAGTCGCATCGGCGGCTTTTTTTATTTTTAGCGGGAATGATTGATAAAACGTCATATGTAATTCAAAACGATGCAGGTTTTTTATCCTTATTTTGTACTACAATATAAACAAGGTGTCCAAAGCGGTAAAAAAGTTTACAAACGGTTATTTTTTACGTTATATATTAATAATACCATAGTTGCAATATCATAATAACCTTGCGAAGAGGTTTCTTTTATGGAGGAGTTAACAATGAAAGAAGTTAAATCACCGAAAAAGCCGTTGATTTACTACTACGGTATAGTCTTGCTTGTTATTCTCGTGTTTAATATGGTCGTTGCGCCGCTTATCACAAACGCAAGAGTAAAAGAGGTTGACTACGGTACTTTTATGAAGATGATCGAAGAGAAAAGTATCGGAAGCGTTGAAGTTGACGATTCGGAAATCATTTTCACAGACAAGGACGAAAAACAGATATATAAGACGGGTGAAATGAACGATCCGAATTTGACGGACAGACTTTATGCATCGGGTGCAAAATTCACACGAAACATTGAAAAGGGTATGTCACCGCTTTTGAGCTTCTTTTTGTCATTCATTTTGCCGATCCTGATATTCGTCGCACTTGGTCAGTATGTAGGTAAAAAAATGATGTCACAGGCAGGCGGTCCGAATGCGATGTCCTTTGGACTGGGCAAGAGCAACGCAAAGGTCTATGTTCCGTCGAGCGACGGAATACGGTTTGCCGACGTTGCAGGTGAGGACGAGGCGAAAGAGAACCTGGCAGAAATTGTCGATTATTTGCACAATCCCAAGAAATATTCCGATGTAGGTGCATCAATGCCGAAGGGTGTTTTGCTTGTGGGCCCTCCGGGCACAGGTAAAACCATGCTCGCAAAAGCCGTAGCCGGTGAGGCAGGCGTACCTTTCTTCTCAATGTCGGGCTCGGAATTTGTTGAGATGTTTGTCGGTATGGGAGCTTCAAAGGTCAGAGACCTTTTTAAACAGGCAAAGGAAAAGGCTCCCTGCATCGTTTTTATTGATGAAATAGATGCTATTGGCAAAAAGCGTGACGGACAAATCGGCGGCAATGACGAGCGTGAGCAGACGCTCAACCAGCTCCTGACAGAGATGGACGGATTTGACGGAAATAACGGAGTTATCATCCTTGCCGCAACCAACCGTCCCGAATCGCTTGACCCGGCGCTGACACGTCCGGGAAGATTTGACAGACGGGTTCCCGTTGAACTTCCCGACCTTGCAGGACGTGAAGCAATCTTAAAAGTACACGCTAAGAAGATCAAAACAGCGGATGATGTTGATTTCCATACTATTGCACGTATGGCTTCCGGTACATCGGGTGCCGAGCTTGCAAATATAATCAATGAGGCAGCTTTGCGCGCGGTTCGCAACGGACGAACAGTGGTCGAGCAGTCGGATCTTGAAGAGAGCATCGAGGTTGTTATTGCAGGATATCAGAAGAAAAATGCGATTATGACAGATGAAGAAAAGAAGGTAGTTGCATATCACGAAATAGGCCATGCACTTGTTGCGGCGTTGCAGACGGCATCTGCACCGGTGCAGAAGATTACGATTATACCGAGAACTTCGGGTGCTCTCGGCTACACAATGCAGGTTGAGCAGAACGATAAGGTACTGATGACGAAGGAAGAGCTTGAAAATAAAATCGCAACGCTTACGGGAGGACGTGCGGCTGAAGAACTCGTGTTCGGACAAATCACAACCGGAGCTTCAAACGATATTGAGCAGGCGACAAAGCTGGCTCGCGCTATGATTACACGCTACGGAATGACGGACGATTTTGATATGGTGGCAATGGAAACGGTCAACAATCAATACCTCGGCGGAGATACGTCGCTTGCCTGCTCGGCGGAGACACAAAAGGAAATCGACAGAAAGATTGTCGAGACGGTTAAAATTCAGCATGAGAAAGCCCGCCGGCTTCTTGCCGATAACAGAGCAAAGCTCGATGAGCTTGCAAATTTTCTTTATGAAAAAGAAACGATCACGGGAAATGAATTTATGTCAATCCTGAACGGAAAGGACGGCGGAACGGTATGAATAACAGATCAACTTTCGGATGGAGCGAGTTGATTATCGGTTTGCTGATGACAGCTCTCGGAATTTATACCTTTGTACGTCCGCAGAACATTCTGACCGGTGCAATCGTGGCATACGGAATTATTATAATTGCAATGGGAATCTATGATATTGTCGTGTATGCAAGGGTGTCACGCTTTACGGGATTCGGTCCGATGCTTGCGCTGGTTTCGGGAATACTCAGCGTGATGTGCGGAATTATGCTGATCGCAAATCCGGGCATAGGTAAATGGGCGCTGACAGTTCTTATGCCTCTGTGGTTCATTGCCCATAGCATTGCGGGACTCACAAGGTCAAACTTTATAAAACTTGTCGGAATTTCGTTTTACTATTATCTCTCATTGATACTGAATATTCTGGGACTGGTTATCGGTTTCATTATGATTTTCAGCCCGGCACTCTCATTTTTTACCCTCCGTATTGCCGCCTACATTGTGGCGATATACCTTGTGTTTTTCGGAATCGGCAGTATAATTGCCGCCTTTGCACGGGGAAGATCGGATTGGTAAAGCAAAAAAATAGGTGTAGTCTTGTTTCGCTCCGATTTAAAAAGCTGTAATTCACTGTCGAAAAAACAATCAATATTACTGCTTTTAATTATTCTTCAAGTTCTTTGACGACCCTTTTACTGCAGGTAACGAATTTTTGAACGATGAGAGGCATTGTGTTTTTGGATTTTACGATTATTCCGAGATCACGGTGTTCATCGGGGCAAAGCGGCTTTGTTATGACATTGCCTTTCATTCCGTCAAGAATGAGCTTCGGCAGAATACTGTATCCGAGCCCGTGGCTGACGATCGAAACGACCGTTGCATCGTCAACCGTTGTTGAGTTGATGTTCGGCTCGATTCCGCTGTCCTTGATTATTCTGAGAATGTCGCCGTCGGCTCCGTACGTCGGGATAAAAAAAGATTTGTCCTGAAAAAAATCCATTGTAATATAGTCGTCGTTATTGGTGTCGTTCGGCGGAAGTACGGCGAAAATCGGGTCGTCCAGCAGGTGGATCCAGTCGAATTTATTGTTTTTGATTAGACTCATAAATCCGAGATCGACCTCGCTGTTGGCAACAAGACGTGTTATCTCTTCGGGAAGCCCGACGTGAAGTTCAAATTTCGCATTCGGATTTTCCTTGCGGAATGTGCTGATGACCACAGGCAGCCAATGGTTCGCAATGCTCGAATATGCGGCGATTCTTATCACCTTGTTGTCGTCCGCCTTGATGTTTCCGATTGCCGTGTCGAGAGCCGAGGCGGCATCGGTGAAGTTTTTGATATACGGCAAAAGATCCTTGCCGTCGGGTGAAAGCTTTACTCCGAGCTTTGTTCGCTGGAGAAGCGAAACACCGATTTCCTTTTCCAGTCGGTTCATCATATGCGTCAGTCCCGCCTGAGTGTAACCGAGCTCTTCGGCGGCTCCGGTGAGACTGCCGCATTCTATTGCTTTTAAAAGAGCATGAAATTTCTCTGAGTCCATATAGTTATCATTCCTAACGTAATAACATTTTGTAATAGATATATTATAATATGTAGGTTTACTTTTTTCAAGTTTTATTGTATAATTTTTCTACAATTTTTGGATTTTTTAAAAAGAGAGGGGATTTAATTCACATGGCAGAATTAAAAAAGAAATACGGTTTGATCACCGCTATCTGCATGGTTGTCGGAATCGTTGTCGGTTCCGGTGTTTTCTTCAAGGCAGAGGCGATGCTCAACATCACAAACGGTGACCTTCCGGTTGCCTTGATCTCGTGGCTTATCGGCGGTATTGTTATGGTCATCAGCGCATATACTTTCGCCGTTATGGGAACAAAATTCGAGAAAATCAACGGTGTTGTTGACTATTCCGAGGCCCTTGTCGGCAGCAAGTATGCTTATTATGTCGGATGGTTCATGGCTACGATTTACTACCCGGCAATGACATCTGCGCTTGCATGGCTTTCGGCGAGATATACAATGGTGCTTTTTGGATTTGAGTTGAACTCTGCGGAAACAATGGTTCTCGCATTTGTTTATCTTATTCTCAGCTTTGCGCTTAATACGCTTTCTCCGAAGCTTGCAGGTCATTTCCAGGTTTCAACAACCGTAATCAAGCTTATTCCGCTTATTCTTATGGCTGTTGTCGGAACAATTTACGGAATCAAAAACGGAGTTCTTATAGATAACATGAATTCTGTTGTTGAACTTGTTAAGGACGCCGAGGGAAATATTGTTTCAAGCACACAGGTTGCAAGAGAGGGCGTTTCAACTCACCTTATTCTTGCCGGTGTTTGCACATCTGTTTTTGCTTATGAAGGCTGGGTTATCGCTACGGCTATCAACTCTGAGCTTAAGGACGCAAAGAAGAATCTTCCCCGTGCTCTTGTTCTTGGAACAATTATCGTTGTCGTTGTTTATATGCTTTACTATATCGGAATTTCGGGTAGCATCAAGACTGCCGAGCTTCTCCCGAACGGTGCAGGCCTTGCGTTCAAGACAATTTTCGGAAACGTTGCCGGAACAATTTTGACTGTATTCATTGCAGTTTCATGTCTCGGAACTCTTAACGGACTTACTCTTGCGTGTGACCGCGGATTCTATTCTCTTGCGGCAAGAAATCACGGACCGAGACCCGATTTCCTCGGTAAGCTTGACCATGCCACGGAGATGCCCTCAAACGCTTCGATCGTTGCGCTTATCTTTAATGCGCTTTGGCTCTTCTATTTCTACATGGCTAACCTTACTCCTTTTGCAAGCTACACGGGAAAGGGTTCTATATTCCTCTTTGACTCTACAGAGCTTCCGCTTATCTGTGTTTACGCATTCTATCTTCCGCTTTATGTTATGCTCATGGTAAAGGGAAAGGAATTCAACGTTTTCCGTCGCTTTATTATGCCGATTCTGTCTTTTGCAGGTGCATGCCTGTTTATCTATGCCGCTATTGCAAAGCACGGTATAAAGAACATCGGCTTCATCATCATTGCTGCGATTATTATGCTCATCGGCGCTCTTACCTACAATTCCAAGAGTGCTAAGAAAGTTAAGCCTAAGAAATAAATAATTTAATTGAAAAATCGGGGTTCGTACTTTTAAGTATGAGCCCTTTTTTATTGACATCAACCCGATTATGGGGTATTATTATAAAAACCTTTTAAATTCAGCAAAGAAAAGGAAAATATTATGACACTAAAAGAACTTGAAGTAGGGAAAAGCGCCGTAATATGCAAGGTTGGGGGCAACGGAGCGTTACGTCAGCATTTTCTCGATATGGGTATGATCCCCGGCGCCGAGGTTACGGTAGTTAAACTCGCTCCTATGGGAGATCCGATGGAAATACAAATTCACGGCTATGAGCTTACGATCAGGCTTGCCGAGGCTCAGCAGATAGAGATTGAACCGATCAAGCATCGAAGTCGCAGTCACGAGGGCGTTAACCGCTCACGGAATCTTGCTCACCCGGGACTCGGTGAGGAGGGCAAATATCACTCCAAAGTGGAGGAAAAGCCTCTGCCTGATGACACTTTACTCACATATGCGCTGGTCGGCAATCAGAACTGCGGAAAGACAACGCTATTCAATCAATTAACGGGCGCAAAACAGCACGTCGGAAATTTCCCCGGAGTTACCGTTGACCGAAAGGACGGTGTGATCCGTGGATATCCGAACACGAGAGTAACCGATCTCCCGGGCATCTATTCAATGTCCCCGTTTTCAAGCGAGGAAATTGTTTCACGCAGCTTTGTTATTGATGAAAAGCCTAAAGCCGTAATCAACATCGTTGATGCGACGAACATAGAACGCAACCTTTATCTCACAATGCAGCTTCTTGAAATGGATGTTCCGATGGTTGTTGCTTTGAATATGATGGACGAAGTTATCGGTAATCAGGGCTCAGTTGACGTCAATGCAATGGAGTCTATGCTCGGTGTTCCCGTTATTCCGATTTCGGCGGCAAAGAATGAGGGCGTTGACGAGTTGATCCGCCACGCAATACATATCGCAAAGTATCAGGAGTGCCCGAAGAATCAGGACTTCTGCGACAAAAACGATCATAACGGTGCGGTACACAGATGTATTCACGCAGTTGTTCACCTCATTGAGGATCATGCGGCGAGGGCGGGGCTTCCCGTGCGATTTGCCGCAACGAAAGCGATTGAGGGCGACTCTCTTGTTCTGAAACAGCTCGAGCTTGACCGAAATGAGCTGGAACTGTTGGAGCATATAGTTGTACAGATGGAGACCGAACGCGGACTTGACCGCAGTGCGGCGATAGCGGATATGAGATTCGATTTTATCGAGAATCTCTGCGAACAGACCGTTATAAAGCCGAAAGAGAGCAAGGAACGCCTGCGCAGCGAAAAAATTGACCGAATACTCACAGGCAAATATACTGCAATCCCGTGCTTTATCGCAATTATGCTTGCGGTTTTTTACCTGACATTCAATGTTATAGGTGCGGCATTGCAGAAGCTGATGGAAATCGGAATTGACAAGCTGGCGGAAATTACGGACAGGGCGTTAACCTCGGCGCAGGTCAATTCGGCAATTCACAGCCTGATTATTGACGGTATCTTTACCGGCGTCGGAAGTGTACTGAGCTTCCTGCCGATTATCGTAACGCTGTTTTTCTTCCTGTCGCTTGGATCTGGTATTGAAAATGGATGAAAGGATCCCGCTTTTGGTATGGCAGTGCATACCGGAAATTACATTGTCACGGACACTCATCCGGGCATAGAGCCGGATATTC
>USJJ01000060.1 GCA_900554995.1 uncultured Ruminococcus sp.
ATCGGTACTCGTGATTACGGCGAGCTTTGCGAGTTCCTCAAGAAGGTTGACGAGCTCAGCAAGAATCACGTAGAAGAGAAGAGCTTTATCTTCACAATTTCAGCCGACGAGGCTGATCTCCCGAAAGAAATCTTCGATTTCTGCAAGAAGATCTGACAAAGAGAATAACAGATTAAAGGCTATCGGTCGTAAAACCGATAGCCTTTTGGTGTATTTAGAGTCTTTAAAATTTTAGTAAAAGCTGATATTTGCTGTGCGGTAATCAAACTTTGAATGTTGTGTTATCAAACCAACGCCGGTTGTTTTTCTTCTGCCTTTTTAACGTCAAAGAGGTTTGTGAAATTGACAAGGAACAGGAGCAGGTATGTCGCCCACATCGGGAGGCTTTCGATAATTCCGTTTTTGCCGACCGTTGCAAGGAGAACCAGCATAGCGACGAGTACAGCGCAGAAAACAGCGGTGAGCGCAATGAATTTCTTGTCCTTCGTTTTTGCCATATGCAGAAGGAACATAACAATCGGAGCGGCGCAGCAGAATGCGAATACAAGCGCACCTGTCCAGTGAGACATACATCTGAGCGAGGTGAGAATAAGATCCTCACCCGCCGACGGGACATTGATCGTTACAAACATTGCCGCACAGCCTATGGAACCGCTGATTACGCCTGCTTTGTTGCTGTAATCAAATTTGCGATACATAAGAAGTGTGTTGACGAAAATTGAGATCGGTGCAAAGATTCCCCACATCTTGAAGTGCCACGGATATTCAAGACCGATCATACTTGCCGTGAACTCAAACGGATTCTTGAAAAAGCCATACCATGTGATGAATACACAGCCGAATATAAGGCTTATCAGCGCAAAAGCCTTGTCACCCTTGCCGAGATTTGCATAAAGATATCTGTTGAGCAGAAATATGTAAAGAATCATAATCAAGCACGAACCGACAACCCATATCGGATAATAAATCGGTTTGAGGATTCCCGTCTCGGCAGCAGGGTAGGTGTCCGCTTTCATAAAGAAACACATCCATACCGCATAAACAGCAGTGAAAACGAGCCACATTATCGAATAGCCTTTTGAAATTTTCATATTATTTTTTGACATAAAAATCCCTCCTTGATTTGATTATACAGTAAAGGAGGGGTTTTGACAACTATTTTTTTTTTCTGAGCCTCTTGAAAAAATCGGAGAGCAATGCCGCACATTCTTCCTGCTTGAGTCCCGATATAACTTCCGGCTTATGATTGTACGGCAGGGAGAATAAATTTACAACGCTTCCGCACGAGCCGGCCTTTGAATCCGAAGCTCCGTAAACAAGTCTTTTGATTCGACTGTTGATTATTGCGCCTGTGCACATCGGACACGGCTCAAGGGTAACATACATATCGCATTGCCAAAGCCGCCAGCCGCCGAGCGTTTTGCACGCCTCGTTGATTGCCTCAATTTCAGCGTGGGCAAGCGCATTCTTGTCGGTTTCACGGCGATTCCTGCCCCTGCCGACAATTCTGCCGTCAATGACTACGACAGCTCCGACGGGAACCTCTCCCTCTTTTGCCGCCTCCTTGGCAAGCTCAATGGCCTGATCCATAAAAAATTCATCATTCATATTTTTATCCTCTGAACGGAATGATCATAACGAAATACATTATAAAGAACGAGGCGATGACCGTTATGGCAATCGAGACGTTATACATTGTGCTTTTCTTAATACGTACATCCTTTCTTGCGTTCATAGCTCCCTTTATAAGGAAAAATGCGATTACTGCGATCGAGGCAACGGTGAAGAAGATTCCTCCCGCAGTGTTGATCTTCGTGAACGAGAGGGTAGTCAGCAGGCAGATAAAGAGCGATACCACAACCGACGGAGTGCAGAAAGCCGTCGAATACAGAAGTCGGTTGCCGATCTCGGCGTCGTTCTTGCCGAGTCTTTCAGGTTTCAGCCGCATAAAGAGAATGAATGCGGCAACGCCGAGCATCAGAATCGAACCCTCTATAACGTAGAAAAAAAACATATCGTCCTGAGAATGATTTGTATAGTAGATGGAAATTATCGTTGCCGAAAGGTTGTTGAGACAGTGAATTGCGACGGATGTCCAAATGGAATTTGTTATGATCGCAAAATATCCGAGGGCAAGCCCCGCAATAAAGGCAAACGGGATCTGAACCATATTTCCGTGAAGCACGGCAAAGAGAACTGCCGAAACGACAATTGCAAATTTATCACCGTATTTTCTCAGCGGCTGCATAACAACTCCGCGCATTGCAAATTCCTCAACGAGCGGAGGAATGACAGCGTATGCCGCAAGCTGCAAGACCCAGCCGAGCGGTGTGTTGGCTTCAAGCGTGTCGGGCTTTTCAAAGTCAACGCCTGTCACGCTCACCAATGATGAGAAAACGGCGGTTGCTCTGTCACCGATTGAACAGACAAGCAGACCCGTGAATACGGAGAAAAGGAAAAGCTCCTTTGACTTGGGAAGATTGAATATGTCAACGCTGATCTTCTGCTCGGTGTTATAGAGAAAATAGACTAACACAAACGGCAGAAGAACGTAAACAATCGGTGCGATCGCACTGATTCCTGTCTGGAACAATGCGTCGGACTGATAGAGCGAATAAACTCCGAAAATCTGCAAAAGTGCCGCAACGGCATACTGCATAAGCGTGAAGCAGATCATTCCGCATCCGATGATGAATCCGAGCCTTCGTAGAGCCGCAACTTTTTTATCAACCAACGGATTGTATCCGCCGAACATATTATAAAGGTTTTGGTAATATGAATACTGATTATCCATATCGCGCCTCTTTTCACTTCATTTTTATATATTATATATTAAAAAGATACAATTATCAAGGCGGTAAACTGTTAACTTTTTGAAAACAAATTGATACAGAGAAATATACATCTTGTTTTTTATAATAATTTAATGTATAATGGGTTTTACATTATTCAAGGAGATGGTTCAATGGATCCGATTAAGGTAGATTTTACCGGCGGCGGAGCGGAGAAAGGTCCCGACAAGAAAACCGGTATTGTCATTCCTCCCGAAAAAAAAGGACTTAAAATCGTTATCAACATCATTTTGACAGCTATATTCGGCGGCATTCTTTATTATTTCATGCTTCCGGTTATGAACTTCAAGGATATCAAAATGTATCTTTTCTTCGGCGCAATCGCCGTAGTTTACTGTGCAATCAACTATGTGACAAGCGGTGCGCTGAAAACTCCCGATTATGCGCCCTATGCAAAAAAATCCTCGCTTGTGCCGAAAATTTTCATCGGCGTTCTTGCGGCGATTGTTCTTGTCGGATTCCTTGTTTCGTCGGTATTCTTCCGTGCTTCGAGCTATTCAAAGATAATCGACGTTAAAACGGGCGACTTTGCAAAGGAAGTTGACGAGGCAGATTTTGCAACCGTTCCCGTAATTGATGAAAGCACAACATCGGTTATGGCAGAGAGAGCGCTCTCCGATCTTTCAAAGCTCGGATATGTTTCTCAGTTTACTGTTCAGCCGAAGTATTATCAGATTAATTATCACGATACTCCTGTCAGAGTTTCGTCTCTCCAGTATTCGAACATCATCAAGTGGCTCACCAACGCAAAGAACGGACTTCCGGCTTACGTTATCGTTGACGCAAGAACTCAGAAATCCACTCTTGTTGAGGTCAAGGACGGTATGAAGTATTCGACCGCCGACCACTTTGCACACTATGTAACACGTCACGTTCGTTTCAAGTATCCGACCTATCTTCTCGACGAGCCGACATTTGAAATTGACGAATCCGGTCATCCGTACTGGATTTTCGCTAAACTCGACAAGACAATCGGTCTTTTCGGCGGTACGGACGTAACGGGCGCAATCATTGTTGACAGCGTAACGGGCGAGTGTACGGAGTATTCGATCGACGAGATCAGAAACAACAACGACCTTGAATGGATCGACCGTGTCTATTCCGCCGACCTGCTTGTTGAGCAGTTTGACTACTACGGAAGATATCAGCGCGGCTTCTGGAACTCCGTTCTCGGTCAGAAGGACACATATTCAACCACCGAGGGCTATTCCTACCTCGCAATGAACGATGACGTTTATATGTATACGGGCGTTACTTCACTGACGAACGATGAATCGCTCACAGGTTTCGTCCTCATCAATCAGCGCACCAAGGAAGCAAAGTATTACAGCACTTCGGGCGCAAAGGAAACCTCGGCGCAGTCCTCGGCAGAGGGTCTTGTTCAGCAGTATGAATATGAAGCGTCATTCCCGCTTCTTCTCAACATTGACGGTGAACCGACATACTTTATGTCGCTCAAGGATTCCAGCAAGCTCGTCAAGGGCTATGCAATGATCAACGTCGGTCAGTATTCGATCGGTGCAACGGGCAGCACGCTCACAAGCTGTATTGAAAACTACGTCGCAGAGCTTGCCAAGAACAACATTAAGGTAAGCGTTGACACGGATAATATCAAGGATGATACAGGCAACGAGCAGAAGGACGTCACCGTTACGGGTAAGGTAACGGATATCAGAACCGCTGTTATCGGCGGCGAGAGCGTTTATTACATCAAGCTCGACTCCTCGGCAAGCTACTATTCGGTCAAGGCGGCAGACTTTGAGAACATCGTCCTTGTAAACGACGGAGATACGGTCACACTCACCGTAACAACCGATAAGGGCACAATAATCCCCGTTTCGGGACTTAAATAAGACTTTATAAAAAATTATCCCTGCGAAGCAATTCGCAGGGATTTTTTATATCTTCTTTTTCATCAGCCCGTGTCGGTTGCAATAAGCATAAATAAAGCCGTGACCTCCGACTGTGTCATTTTTCCTTTTTCATGCAGGCGTTTGACGGTTGCACCGGTAACATAATTATCCATAATTTTTTCTACTTGGATTTATTATGTCTTAATTTAATATGACTTTTACTTTTTACAACCTACGTTGCGTGGATACGCTTTATGCCCGCTTTTTCAGCTCCTCACAAAGCTCGCCCAACTGCTCCATTGTCAGAGCCTCGGCACGGACGGTGGGGGAGAGACCTGCGGCTTCGATCGCTTCGATGACTGTTGGTTTAGGTATTCCCGTTCCTGCGCTGATTCCGTTCGATGCAGTCTTTCTGCGCTGGCTGAATGCCGCCTTTACCATTGAGAAGAAAAATTTTTCGTCGCTGACCTCAATCGGCGGCTTTGAGAGTATGTCAAGTCGGATAACCGCACTGTCAACATTCGGAGAGGGCATAAACGATCCTCTTGAAACGTCGAAAAGCTTCTGCGCTTCGGCGTAATAATTGACCGCAACAGTGACTGCGCCCGAATCCCTTGAGCCGACATCGGCGCAAAGTCTGACGGCGGCTTCTTTCTGTACCATAACGGTGACAGACTCGATTTTCAGCTTGCTCTCGAGTAAACGCATTATGACAGGGGAAGTAATATAGTAGGGGAGATTGGCGCACACAACAACGGGCATATCACCGAATTCATCTTCAAGAATTCTGTGAAGGTCAACCTTGAGAATATCGCCGTTGATTATTTTAACGTTGTCAAATTCACCGAGCGTTTCATCAAGCACGGGCAAAAGCCTTGTGTCAAGCTCAACGCAAACAACCTTGCTTGCACGTTTTGCAAGCTCTGCGGTCAGCACGCCGATTCCTGCACCGACCTCAAGCACACCGACACCCTCTCCTGCACCGCCTTCTTCGGCGATTCTCGGGCAAACGCCGGGGTTGATGATAAAATTCTGACCGAGCGCCTTGGAAAATGTGAAGCCGTGACGGCTTAAAACTGATTTTATAACGCTTATATCTGATAAATTATTCATAAATACCTCTTTAAATATTGCATTTTGAATTGAAAACATATATAATATTACAGTATATGATAAATTTTGTCAATGAGGGTGATTTTATGAAAATTTTGGTAACAGGCGGAGCGGGTTATATCGGTTCTCATACATGCGTTGAATTATTAAACGCAGGCTATGAGGTGGTTATTCTCGATAACTTCTATAACAGCTCTCCCGAGGTACTCAAAAGAATTAAAGAGCTTACAGGAAAGGATTTCACCTTCTGCGAGTGCGATATCAGAGATCGTGAGAGTCTTGACAAGGTTTTTGCCGAGAACAAGATTGACGCTGTTATTCACTTTGCGGGACTCAAGGCTGTCGGCGAAAGCGTAAGAAAGCCGCTTGAATATTATGAAAACAACGTCGGCGGAACGGTCACGCTTTGCGAGGCCATGCGTGACGCAGGCTGCAAAAAGATAGTTTTCAGCTCATCGGCAACGGTTTACGGAATGAACAATCCGTCGCCGCTTAATGAAACAATGAAAATCGGCGGCACGACCAATCCGTACGGCACAACAAAATATATGATAGAGCTTATTCTTCAGGACCTTTATACTTCCGATAACGACTGGAGCGTTGCACTTCTCCGTTATTTCAATCCTATCGGCGCACATGAGAGCGGACGCATCGGCGAGAACCCGAACGGAATCCCGAACAACCTTATGCCGTATATTACTCAGGTTGCGGTCGGGAAGCTTGATCATCTTAACATTTTCGGTGATGATTACGATACTCACGACGGAACGGGCGTTCGAGATTATATTCACGTTGTTGACCTTGCTCTCGGCCATATCAAGGCAGTTGAGAAGATTGCTTCTTCAAAGGGTGTTTGCATCTATAACCTCGGCACGGGTATCGGTTACAGCGTGCTTGATGTTGTCAAGGCATTTGAAAAGGCAAGCGGAAAAGAAATCAAATATGAAATAGTTCCACGCCGTCCGGGTGACCTTGCAACAGTATATTCCGATCCGACAAAGGCTAAGGAGGAGCTTGGCTGGGTTGCCGAGAGAGGACTTGAAAAGATGTGCGAGGACTCATGGAGATGGCAGAAGAATAATCCGGAAGGATATTGATGAATGGATTTTTATGAGAACAGTCAGGAGCCCGAGGTTGCCGTTCTTGTCGGTATCGACATGGGACTTTACAACGCTCAGGTTTCAATGGACGAGCTTGAAGAGCTTGCGAGAACGGCGGGTGCTGTCGTTGCGGCGAAAATAATTCAAAAAAGAGATAAACCCGATTCGGCAACCTATGTCGGCTCGGGTCGTCTTGAAGAAATAAAGTCTTTCACCGAAGCAAACGATGTTGATTTGCTTATATTTGACGGTGAGCTTACCCCGTCTCAACAGAGAAATATCGAGGACGAGACCGATATCAGGGTAATCGAC
>USJJ01000061.1 GCA_900554995.1 uncultured Ruminococcus sp.
AATTCAAATACCCGAACCTCTCTCTGTTTTATCCCATAGGTGTTATAGCCTGCACCGGGGCAATAGCCGAGGTCAATTCCGTCAACCGTTCCGATAAAGCTGTCATAATGGTCATGGCCGCAATAGACGGCAAAAACATCTCCCTGCTTTTTCAGCTGTTCAAATTCGCCGCACTCACGGGGCATAGCCGCAGGGGTTTCACCGTACTCACCCATGAATTTAATGCCGTCCCTGCGCCTGTAATATTCGCCTTTTCTGTTTCCGTAGGCAGGCTCTGCACCCTTTGTGCCTTTCGGGACCTTTTCGAGCAGCTCATATATTTCGTCAACCGGAATATGCTGAAAAACGATTGAATCCGCATTTACCTCACGGCTCGTTTTGTCCAGCCACTCCAATTGCTCTTTTCTTACGCCCCCGTAAACACCCTTGGTCTTTGTTCCCGTATCAACGACATAAATATTCATCGCCGTGCGCTTACCGTCCGATGACATAACCGGCACATTGAAGGTACCTGCATCGGGTCTGCCGTCGTTCAGATCATCAAAGCAGATGCAATTTTTCATTCTTGCATAGATCTTTGCCTGCTCCTCATTCGGTAAACCCGTTTCACGGTCGTGATTGCCGAATGTCAGCACAAAAGGAATATCAAAACTTTCAAAAACACTGAAAAGACGGTTGATCGCCTTTTCAACATTCCTTCGACACTTCTCTCCTTTGCCCCACAGGTCAACGACATCAAGCTGATCGCCCGTAAAAACTATAAGATCGGGCTTTATTTTTTTCACCGCCGCTTCCATGAAGCGAAGCGTGTCAACACAAGTGAAGCGATTGTCCTGCAAATCGGAAATTTGCAAAACCTTAAGGTGTCCGTTATTGAATTTTATCTGCTTTCTCATGCTCAATTTAATCACCGCTTTGATTATAGCATCAAATAACACCGCCGTCAATCATACTCGACCGACTGTTTTTCCCTTTTTCCTCAGCATACTCCGAAAAACTTCCTTATTCTCATTGACATTACATCTTAAAAATATTATAATTATTGTGTTTGGAACAGGGTTCCATATCTCATTTGGAGGTGCTTTCATTGGTAAGAGCAATTGTCGGCGCTAACTGGGGCGACGAAGGTAAGGGTAAAATCACAGATATGTTTGCGTCAAAGGCGGATGTAGTTATCCGTTTCCAGGGCGGTGCAAACGCAGGTCACACGATTATCAACGACTACGGAAAGTTTGCTTTGCATCTTCTTCCGTCGGGTGTATGTCATCCGGAGATCACAAATATCATCGGTAACGGCGTAGCCCTCGACATTCCGAAGCTCGTTAAGGAAATCAACGATGTAACTTCCAAGGGCGTTCCTCAGCCGAAGCTCCTCGTTTCCGACAGGGCACAGATTATGATGCCTTATCACGTTCTTCTCGACACATATGAGGAGGAGCGTCTTGCGGACAAGCAGTTCGGCTCAACGAAATCAGGTATTGCTCCGTTCTATTCGGACAAATACGCTAAGATCGGTTTTCAGGTTTGCGACCTTTTCTATCCCGATGAGCTTAAAGAAAAACTTGCAAGCGTTTGCGAGGTCAAGAACCTCCTGCTTAAGTACGTTTATCATAAACCTCTCCTTGATGTTGACGAGCTTTTCAACACACTTATGGAGTACAAGGACATGATTGAGCCTTATGTTGCCGACACAGGCGCATTTGTTCGTCAGGCAATCAAGGACGGCAAGGAGATTCTTCTTGAGGGTCAGCTCGGCTCACTCAAAGATCCCGATTTCGGCATCTATCCTATGGTTACTTCCTCCTCAACTCTCGCAGGCTACGGCGCAGTCGGCGCAGGTATCCCCGCACATGAGATTAAGGATATAATCACGGTTACAAAGGCTTATTCCTCGGCAGTCGGTGCAGGCGAATTCGTCAGCGAGATTTTCGGCGAGGAAGCGGATAAAATGCGTAATCACGGCGGCGATGCCGGCGAATACGGCGCAACAACAGGTCGTCCCCGTCGCATGGGCTGGTTCGACTGCGTTGCAACACGCTACGGTGTTGAGGTTCAGGGTGCAACTCAGGTTTGCCTGACTGCTCTCGACTGTCTCAGCTATCTTGACGAGATCAAGGTTTGCACCGGCTATGAGATTGACGGAAAGATCGTAAAGAATTTCCCGAACACTCATATGCTCAAGAAAGCAAAACCGATTTTCGAAACACTTCCCGGCTTCAAGTGCGACATAAGAGGCATCAAGGAATTCGACAAGCTCCCGAAGGAAGCACAGGACTATGTTCTCTTCATTGAGAAAGAAATCGGCAAACCGATCACAATGGTTTCCAACGGTCCGAAGAGAGAAGAAATAATATACCGATAAAAAGGTGTTGCCGCATTCAGCGCAGACCAAAGAGCAAAAATAAAAAGCTATAATTCACATACAGTAGCCAAGATAAGCCATGTGGATTATAGCTTTGATTTAATTGATGTTATCTAAAATTTTTTTGCTCTTTTAAGCGCTTTTTTGCCCTCTCGCAGTACACAAGTACAGCTTCGGGGCAAAGAAAACGCTTTCTGCATCTGAATTCAACAACCCCTCACCATTTTTAGAAAGGACGAAAAGAATGAACGAAAAAATACTTGTCCTCGATTTCGGCGGACAGTACAATCAGCTCATCGCCCGCAGAGTCCGTGATTTCAACGTTTACGCCGAAATTCTCCCCTACACCACCGACCTTGAGACGATCAAGGCAAACGGCTACAAGGGAATTATCTTCACAGGCGGTCCGAACTCTGTTTTCGATATGGAATCTCCGCATTATACAAAAGATATTCTTGACATCGGCGTTCCTATTCTCGGCATCTGCTACGGATGCCAGCTCATCGCATGGATGGGCAACGGCAAGGTTGCAACCGCTCCTGTTTCCGAATACGGCAAGATTGAGCTTGAGCAGAGTAAGGACAGCCTTCTTTGGGAGAACGTTCCCGAAAAGAGTGTTGTTTGGATGAGCCATACGGACTATATCTCCGAGCCTCCGAAGGGCTTTGAGATTATCGCCAAAACTGACAACTGCCCCTGCGCAGCAATGCAGAACGTTGACAGAAAGCTCTATGCCGTTCAGTTCCACCCTGAGGTTACTCATTCCGAGTACGGCAATCAAATGCTCAGAAACTTTGTTTTCAATGTTTGCGGCTGCACAGGTGACTGGAAGATGGACAGCTTCATTGATACAACCGTTGAAAAGCTCCGTGAAAAGATTGGCGATAAAAAGGTCGTTCTCGGTCTTTCGGGCGGTGTTGACAGCTCTGTTGCCGCCGCGCTTCTCAGCCGTGCCGTCGGCAAGCAGCTCACCTGCGTTTTTGTCGATCAGGGTCTTATGAGAAAAGATGAGGGAGATTTTGTTGAGCAGACCTTCACTTCCCTCTTTGATATGAATTTTGTCCGCGTAAACTGCGGCGACCACTTCCTTGCGATGCTCAAGGGCGTTGTTGACCCCGAGCAGAAGAGAAAAATCATCGGTACGGAATTCTATAAGGTATTCTGGGACGAGGTCAGAAAACAGGCTGAGGACGGATTTTTCGCACAGGGTACGATTTATCCCGACAGAATCGAGTCAGGTAAGGGCAAGAGCAAGGATAAGGCAAACACCGCCGTTATCAAAACTCATCACAACATGGTTGAAAAGCCGTCGGATATACAGTTCCTCGGCACGATCGAACCACTCAAGGATCTTTTTAAGGACGAGGTTCGCAAGGTCGGCGAGATGCTCGGAATTCCCCATGAGCTTGTATGGCGCCAGCCGTTCCCGGGTCCGGGTCTCGGCGTAAGAATTGTCGGCGATATAACAGCCGAAAAGATAAGAATACTCCAGGACGCAGACTTTGTTCTCAGAGATGAGATGGCAAAGAACGGCTATGAAAAGAACCTCAGCCAGTTCTTCTGCGTTTACACAGGCTCAAAGTCGGTCGGCGTTATGGGCGATCACAGAACGTACGAGAATGTCATCGCGATTCGTGCCGTCACAACGGACGACTTCATGACCGCAGACTGGGCAAGAATCCCGTATGATATCCTTGCAACCGTCTCCAACCGCATCACCAACGAGGTTAACGGCGTCAACCGCATCGTCTACGACATCACCTCCAAACCCCCCGGAACGGTGGAGTGGGAATAAATTGAGATGTCGAAGAAATCCAGTGTTTATGCGGGTTTGCAGCACTTCAAGAAGTCTTTTGATAACAATTTGATAACAGTCATATAAGTGCCATTATTCTTGTGATCCAGTGGTTTATGGGTTATAGAATGATTTAGAATTGGTTTTGTATGACGAAATAAATCCATATTAGAAAGCCCTTAGCTGTGGGTAGTAACTCATAGCTAAGGGCTTTTTGTCGTCTTTATGAGGTTGCCAAAGTAAAAATTATAGCGCTTTTTGTAAATATACCATATCTATTAGCTGCTTTCCACACTCAAAAATCGGGCGATCATAGTTGTCGATAAAGAAATCCTTTACGACATAAGAGCGTATAAAGCCGCATTTTTCATAGAAAGGAATGGTTAATGGACTATCACCGGTTCCGACTTGTAGCACCGAATATTTCTCAGAGTATTTCGCAACAAGAAAATCAATAAGTTTTCGGGCATAGCCCTGTTTTTGATAGTCGGGCAATGTAGCAATGTTCTTGATTTCCAGTACACCATTGCCCTCATCGGTGACAATGCATTCAGCCTTGACTCCGTTATCGTCCAGTACATACATTGTGCCACGCTCTAAATATCGGTCTACCATATTTTCTTGCTCATCGGCAAGAAGAAGTAAATGCAGATATCGCTTTTTGTTTTCGTCTATTTCTTGAATTAGCATAGCAGTAGCTCCCTGATAGATTACTCTTTTTGCTTGTCCTTAAAAGCTTCGACTAAGGCATCGCTAAGCTCCTGTGACGGAACTTTCGCCCAGATTTGTGTGGAATCGAACTTCGGATAGTAATAACGCCAGTTGTCGTATTCTTCCTTGCTGATTTCCTCGGAAGATAGTTTGTCCGCCTGTTCTTTCCAAGCACAGAGCATTTTTGATAGCTCGGCAGCATCCGTCAGCGGGTCAATTCCGTTCGCGAACTTATCAATATACATCTTTGCTCTTTGCATTTTTTAAGCTCTGTCATTTTCATTCTCCTCATTTTTTGATTACTCAATCGAAATCATCTGATGAATTTCAACTTTCGGGACGGTGAAGTAAGTTTTTCCGTCAGCATAGGTGAAGTCAATTTCTTCATTCTGCGGGACGAGAATAACCTTTTCGGGTTTGTCGCATTTCACACTGACATCAACATTATAAAGCGGAACGATGTCCTCAATTACTTCCGTGTCCTTGCCACGCACCGTCGTGTGAGCATAAAGAAGATGGACGATTTTTCTGTCATTCTGCTGAAGAAGCGTAACGATACCTTTATCCGGAACGGAGCTTTCAATCGAAAAATCGCCGTTCATAAGGCGTTCAATAACGTATGCGACAAGCTCCTTAATGTGGAAATCGCCGGACTCCGCATAGCCTCTGAAAATGTCCCAGCCGATATAAGCGATATTGCCCTTGATTGCAGCGGTAGGATAGGTAAGGCTTCGGTCATTCGGAGCGTGCTGATGCGAACAAAAATGCTCTGCGGTACGGTTAAAATACGGATTCTGTCCGTTTGCGACGATTTCGGCATCAATATTGTCAAAGCGATAGTTTACGGCACGCATAAGGTATTCGGTTTTTCCGTTTACCGTGTCAAATTCGGGAATAAAATATGTAGGTCTGAATTCATTTTCACCGATAAACTTGACACCAGTGTCAACGCAGAATTCATTGTTATTGTCAAGTCCCGATACACCCGAAAGAAGCAGCTTGCCGCCCTTTGCAAGGTAGTCGTTTATCTTTGATTTGAGTTTTTCGTCAAAAATCCAAACATCGGGAAGAATGAGCATTTTATATTTCGTAAAATCTTCATCAAAGTCGATGAAATTATACAATCTGTTCGTTTCAAGAAGAATTCGGTTTGCGCCTGCATCGTACCAACCGCCCTCGTCTCTGCCTTTTATGCACTCTGCGGCAAGAACGGCAATATCGGCAATATACTTTGCTCCCTTGCACCACGGCTCCTTTGCTTCGACCTCGGCATAAGCCTTTCCGATGAGTCCGTAAGTTGATTTGTTGAGAAGTCCCTCTGGGTGCATCTGATCGCCGATCGAGCATCCTCCGCCCTCTGCAAGAGAAAGCGCCGTTTCATAGCGAAGTGCGTTCGGGTGCTTGAAGCCGCCGAACTCGCCCCACGTCCGGTGGAATTTGCCCGTCATACCGAGGAAGCAATCACGCTGAGTTCTCGCGTATGCCGCAGACATCGGAAAATGATCATATCCCCAGCCGCCCGTAGGAAGGCTCTCCAATTCAAGGCAGTCGATCGTGTCAATGAGATCACGTCTGCCCTTTGAAACGTGACCTGAATTTTGGAAAATAATCGTTTCGGGATTGTGCTTGTGAACCGCTTCCTCTACCCTGTCGAGATAGTTGCGGTATACCTTTCTGCCAAACGCCGCTACGTCCTCGATATTATTGTAATCAAGACCTGCAGCGGTCATATCCGCACAGCATTTTTCACAGCAGCACATCGGTTCACCGACGATATCAAGAAAGATTTCGCACGGGTTGTAATTGACCATAACCTCTTCAATCTCGGCAATGAGCTTGTCGAGATAAGACGTGTTGAAGCACATCAGATGGTAGCCCGGTTGACTGAAATCGGGTGCCTTGCCGATATTCGAGGGATCGACTCTCAGCCAGTCGTGATGCTCAACCGCGTCCTTTTCATCAAAGCCCGCCGAGATATACACGGGAGCACGAACCCCGATTTCCTCGCAGGCTTCAAGCTGCGCCTTGAGAAGGTCGAATTTCAGCGTCGGATTCATTGTGTTTACCTTAGTCGGATGATATGAATATCCGTGATGGCACTTTGAGAAAACCGTGATTGAATCGACGTGACCCAGTTTCAGCGTTTCCTGCCATTCTTTCTTATCAAATTTTGAGCCGACATCGGAAACGAGCGGCGAAGTATGGAAATCAAGGTGTACCTGTCTTAATCTGAAATCTTTCATAAATAACCTCCGATAGTTGTATATAAACAATATAATCTATTTCAGTGAAAAA
>USJJ01000062.1 GCA_900554995.1 uncultured Ruminococcus sp.
AACTCCGTTCTCATAGAACAGATTGCTCACCGACTGAGCGGAATCTGACGGGACAGCGATAATTCCGATCCTGATATCGTTCGCCTTGCAGAAATCCGAAAATTCCGTCATCGGCAATATCGGTTTGCCGCCCTCTGACACCGTATCCGACGCAACCTTTGCGTCAAATGCGGCGAGTACCGGGATTCCGAAATCTTCAAATCCCGAGTAATCAAGCAAAGCTTTTCCGAGCCGTCCCGCACCGACAATGACCGCATTGACCTTTTCTCCGGTCATAAATCCTTGCAGGCTTTCAATCAGCTCACTGCGCTTGTATCCGACCTTCGGTTTTCCCGAGCCGCACAGCGCTCCGAGATCCTTTCTTACCTGAACCTCTCCGAGCCCCAGCTCCTTGGCAATCACCGTTGAGGATATGAACTGCATATCCGACGGCAGACCTCTGAGAAATCTGAGATACATCGGGATTCTGCCCAACGCCGGTCGGGATATCTCCGTCTCTTTCAAATTGACACCTCCCGTGAACGCACACCGTTCCTTTGATTGTTATTATTTTATCAAAGTTTCTGCGTTTTGGGAATTGCCTCTTTCTCATATCGGTATTGCGTTTATCGATATACCTTTGACTGAACATTGTTTTTTCTTTTTTAAAATCAGACTTTATCGGGTATGGAAGCTATTGCGCCGTATTTTTCGGTGCTTTTTCCCGAAACGTATACGGCTTTTTGTGTAATTTTTATTGCATCGTCAAATGTGAGTTCACTGAGACTTTTGCCTTTCTTGATAAATTCACTGACGAAAGTGCCTAAAAAGATGTCTCCGGCTCCCGTTGTGTCAACGGTTTTCGCCTCAATAGCCGGAATACGGCGATTCTCACCCTTGAAGAAAAGCTCTGCGCCCTTATCTCCGTCCGTCACGAGTGCAAGCCGAATGCCTTTTTCAAAGAGAAATTCGATACCCTTTTCTCCGCCGATCATCTTCAGCTCGTCGGCTGAGAGTTTAATTATGTCGACATACGGGAGCAGTACCGTCATTCGTTCCTTCGCCTTTTCGGGGCTGTCCCACAGAGGCGGACGGTAATTGGGGTCATAGGTCACGGTACAGCCGCATTCTTTTGCGGTCTTAACTGCTATTTCCGTTGAAAAATACGACGGCTCGTCCGTCAGCGAGAGTGAGCCGAAATGGAAAACCTTTGAATCGGCAATCAATTTTTTATCAACATCCGTTTCATAGATAAAACGGTCTGCACCGTAGGTTCTGTAAAAACTGAATCTGCGGTCCCCCATGCTGTCCAGTTCAACGAAGGCAAGGGTGGTATTATGCTCCTCATCCCTTTTAATATAATCGCAGGAAATTCCGCACGACCTGACCGTGTCAATAAGGAAGTCGCCTAAAAGATCATCACCGACCCTGCCGATAAAAGCGGTATTGAGTCCCGCCTTTGCCGCAGTTGCAAGCACATTCAGCGGTGCACCGCCCGCTTTGCGTATAAGACGCATATCGCCTACTGAATCCGTGCCGTCGGGAACAAAGTCAATCAGAATTTCACCGAGGGCAGTAATATCATATTTTCTCACGGCGATCACCCTTTCTTTATATAATTATATAATAACACTTTATATTTTTCAAGCGGTTTGTATATTTAAAGTGCTTGCTTTTTTGTGTATGATATAGTAAAATATGTATGGTTATACAGTCATTCTCCGAACGAGAAAAAACAGGAGTGATAATTATCAGTAAGTATCTTATTATAAACGCCGACGACTTCGGACTTTGCCATTCGGCAAATGAGGCTTGCATGGATCTTTTTGAAAGCGGCTGTCTGCTTTCCTCAACAATAATGGCTCCGTGCCCCGGCGCAGATGAGGCAATTGAATTTGCAAAAGCACACCCTCAGTACGCTATCGGAGTCCACCTCACCCACACTAACGAGTGGATGGACAAATTCCCATGGGGTCCTTTGACCGACGGAAAGAGCATCAGAACCCCCGAGGGCAGAATGTGGCCCGAAAGTGAAGACTTTGAGGCTCACTGTTCATATGACGACGCTTGTGCCGAAACTCTTGCTCAAATTGAATACTGTGAAAAGAAGGGCATGAAGCCGTCGCACGTTGACTCACATATGGGCGCTCTTTACGGGCTCAACGGCAAGCTGAAAATGCTCCCGAAAACTCTCGCAATCTGCGGCAAAAAGGGCTATCCGTTCCGTATGTTTTCAAAGCCTCTCGAATCCCAGTGTCCTCCGGGCACACCGATGTGGCTTTTCAAAGCGGCGTGCCGTTTCTCGGGTATGTTCGGCAAAATAAACCATGTTCCGATGCCGGATTATCTCATTTTCCCCGAGAGCATTGAAAGCGGCGATTCCTATGAAGATTTTAAGCACAATTTCATCACATATCTTACGAACATTCCGGATGGGATCTGTGAGACGTATATACACCCCGCCCTTGCTACCGACGAGATGAAAGCCATAACCGGAAGATGGAAAAGAAGATACTGGGAGTATCTCATTATGAAAGATCCCGATATTTACAAGGCGTTTGACGAGCACAATATCAAGCTCATCAGCTACCGTGACCTCGTAAAGCTGAAGAAAGTATAAGTGCAACCCTCTGAGAAACGAACTATTTCTCGGAGGGTTTTTACGATTATTTGAGTCGCCGTCTTTTACTTTTTCGCATAACTCTCCATAGTTTTCCGTATTTCGTTGAACGCTTTCATAGCGTTTGACGGGAGGAGCTGCTTGCTTGAGATTTTATAGGCTTTCGGTTCGCCGTCCTCCGAAACGGCAATCCGAACAGTTATGATCTCCTCGTCATTGACAAGCACGGGATTTTCCATACGTGCAATCCATCTGAGCATTCTGTATCGGTCAACAATTTTTGCGATTTCATCAAAAATGTCCGAACTGATATCATAATATTTCTCGCGTTCAAAGGTTGCCTGATTGACAACGTTCGACACTGCAAGCTCGGCGGTTTTTTCGCCGTTTTTTGACGCTCTGAGATGATATGACCCTCCCTCGATTCCGCCGCTGACGGTATACTCGCATTTAATTATATCGCCCCTGCGCTCCGTTTTGAATTCTGCCATAAAGATCACTCCGTTCATTATATCGCTTACAATTCTATTTTATCAAAATAAGAAATAAAACGCAATACTAATACGAAAAAAGCTATAATTCACAATCAAGCGAATTATAGCTTCGTTTTATTAGGTTAATGCCGAAATTTTATATCTCGGGAATGACAACCTCAACCTCTTTGCCAAGCTCTGCCGACTTAATGATATGGTCGATAATTGCCTGGTTGTAGAGAATCTGGCTTGACGGAATCGGAGCGGGATCGCCGTTAGCAATTGCATCAAGGAATGAGCGGCACTTCTTATAGAAAAGTCCCTTGCCGCTGTTCTCAATAAGGGGAACGACTGTCTGAACCTGCTCGCCCGCAACGTCGTGATAAATCGTCATCGGACCGGACATCTCTCCGTTCCAACACTCTGTTGACGGAATTCTGAGCGCACCCTCCGTACCGAAAATAATTGTGTCACCCGGTGTGTCGGGATGCATAGCCCATGCAATACGGAAATCAAGAACGATGCCGCCGTCAAGACGTACAAATGCTGCTGCGAAATCCTCAACATTAAATCTTGCCGCATCGGTCGGATTGTTGTACTTCGGGTTTGTGCCGAAGAAGTTTGAGGTATAGCCCGTAACTGTGAGCGGCTTCGGATAACCGATAGCGTTAAGAACAACATCAAGTGAATAGCAGCCGATATCACCCATTGCGCCGATACCTGCTGTCTTTTTCTCGATAAACGTGCTGTTCGGGATACCGCGACGACGTCCGCCGCCTGTCTGTATGTAGTAGATCTTGCCGAGCTCGCCCGACTGAACGATCTTCTTAACCATCTTCATATTCTCGTCGTTACGGGGCTGGAATCCGATAGAAAGGAGCTTGCCGCTCTCTTTCTCGGCCTTGCAAATCTCAACAGCCTCCTCGGTTGTAACGCACATCGGCTTTTCAAGGAGAACATTGACGCCGTGCTTGAGTGAATAGATAGTACACTCGGCATGAGTCATATTGTAGGTACAAACGCTTACAGCGTCAAGGTCGGGCTCATTGTCAATAAGCTCCTCGTGATTCTTGTAGAAATGTACATTGTCAAGGCGACCGTCCTTGTTGTACCTTGCGGCAAATTTCTCAGCCTTACCGGGGATAAGATCAGCCATTGCAACGATGTCAACATCGTCCATATCGAGGTAGCTCTCAATATGGGCTTCTGCGATCCAGCCTGTGCCGATAATACCTACCTTAAATCTTCTGCCTGTTGAAATTTTTTCTTCCTCAACGGCTTGTGTGAACTGATTCAATACTGCGTCAGACATAATAAATCTCCTTTATTTGTTAATTTCTTTTATATAGTCGATGCTCATTTTTGCGCACTCAAGCGGAGTCTTGTCAAGAGCGGGCTGATCCTGCTCAACAACAACCCACGATGTGCCGGCTTTCTTGCAAGCTTCAAGAATTTCGGGGAAATTCTGAACGCCGTAGCCGCAGGGGCGGAAACCGAATGCCTCTTCCTCCTCGGCGTCCTGAGCACCGTCGTCAATACCGATAAGCTGATAGAGCTTTGCCGGCTTGCCCTTGCCGCTCATATGGAAATCCTTAAGGTGAACAACGGGAGCTCTGCCCGAATACTTTTCAACATACTTTGCCGGATCCTCGCCACCGACATTGACCCAGCAGGTGTCAAGCTCGGTCTGAAGCTCATCCGGAGTAAGCGTTGAATAAAGAAGATCAAGGCCGTAAACATCGCCGACCTTTTTGAACTCGAAGTCGTGGTTGTGATAAAGGAATGTAATTCCGTATTTCTTACCGATAGCGGCAAAACGGCGAATACCCTCAACCGTATCATCGAAAAGCTCTGCGCCGGGGCGTCTTTCCTCAACGGCATACGGAATTGCGATATACTTGCAGCCGATCTCTGCATAAGTTGCAATTGTCTTTTCGGGATCTGCATCAAGCTCGTCATACGGAACGTGAGCGGAGATCGGCTCAACGCCTACCTCGGCGCAAATCTTTTTAACCTCTTCTGCCGAATGATCAAAAAGTCCTGCGAACTCGACTCCGTCATAGCCCATGTCCTTAACCTTTTTTATTGTACCTGCAAAGTCCTCCGCCATAGCGTCGCGGACGGAGTAAAGCTGCAAAGCAACAGGAAAACTCATAGTAAAACCTCCTAAGATGTGTTTTGGTTTATTCTACCATACCCGTCCCAAGAATACAAGAATAATACAGTAAATTTATGCAATTATTTTTCCTCTTTCTTTTTGTGGAAAAGGATCTTGTCAACAGGAAAATAGATGAAGAACTGAACAGCCGAGCAAACCATCGTTGAAATATTTGCCGCAAGCTGAGTTGAAATGCTGTGAGAAATGAGCCAGCCCTGAATTGTCGGAGCAAGCCAAGCGGAGAAGCAAATAAGCGCAACAGTAAACACTATGTAAATCGGCAATGTTATTGCGATGTTGCTTGATGAACCGAAGGTTTTTTCACGGTTAACAAAGAAAGCGACAATCTGCGCAAGAATATTTGCAATGTTGAACGCAATGAAATATCCGAAGCCCTTGCCCTCTCCGACATAGTTGAAAACGAACCATGTAAAATCGTCATTCATTACCGCTTTTATCTGCGGGAGAAGCATAATAAGATTGAGCGACGCAAACTGCACGATGCAGGCAAGCAGACTGACAACAATAAATTTCACAAACTGCCAAAGCGTCGCAATTCCCGAGCCCTTCTGCTCGGCAGATTTATCAATGTTTTTTAAACCCATATTCAACTTCCTCTCAGAATAAATAGCCGCCGACAGATCCGACCGACTGTGCGTTGTCCTGATCTGTCAGCGGTAATTTTAGTATAACATTTGTCGCAGACAATTTCAATAGCATTATTTTATTTTACGGGAATCATCAGCATCATTTTTTCGGATATTTCGTCGGAGGCGAGGTCATTCTCGCTCATTATCTCCTCAACCGTCGTGTTATATTTTCTTGCGATGTCCCATACCTTTTCGCCGCCGTTGCAGAAGCAGATCACAAGCGACGAATGTCTCTTTTTCAGCTCGGAATTTTCGGCGGTTTTCAGACTTACAAGCGTTCTGTATTCGTCGGTTTGGGTAACTGCGGCGCTGATATTTATTTCCGCCTTGAACTCCGCCTTACCGTCGCCGGTCAGCGAACAGCCGTAGCCCGTCAGGAAAAGCTGAGGATCGCATTGCAGGTTGCCCTGCCGTGAATCAACCGAACGTGAATACTCAAATTCTGCCTCGCGCTCACAGAATGTCGGAGTACCCTCGCCGTCAATAAGTATAAACTTCAGCGGAATTCTTCCGCATACTGTCATCTTGTCCCCGTCGAAGCTGCACTTTGCCTCAGGCTGCTCCGCCATAACGCAGTATATCTTCTTCGGAGCCATCGAGGAAAGATCAACGCTTTCACGGCAGACAAAGCTGTCGCCGATATTCTGAATCATCTGTGTGAAACCGGTGGTTTTATATTTTGCGTCGATCTCCTTTTCCGTCGAATAGGCGTCGGTTATAACGCTCATCTTGTCGGGCATATAGGCGGTAACAAGTGCGCTTATATCACATACAATGTTAAGATATTTATACTCGCCGTCATTGTCCGTTTTCGGCTCCGCCTGAATCTGATCAACTGTGAAGCTGACGCAGATTTTGCACTCGTCAGTCACACTTTCCGCCTCGACAATTTCGTTGAACGGAAGATTGTAGCTTGCACATACGCAGCTGTTGTCGCCCTCTGCGCAGTAGATCACCTTTACCACTGTTTCTCCCTTGAGAAGGATTTTTCCCTTGATTGTCTTGGTCTCCGAAAGTACCGGCGAGGCTGAAGCGAAGAGGATTTTTCCGATATCGCCCGAGTCGGTTTCCTCCGTCTGAGCAAGCTGAAACTTTTTAAAAACCGCCGCAACGGCGTTGTCCGTGCAGATCTCATTTTTTCTGAGTTGAATCCCGTCTCCCTCGGCACCGGTTATTACGGAATCCTTTTTAATTCCGAGTATTCTGAACCTGATGCTTATAAC
>USJJ01000063.1 GCA_900554995.1 uncultured Ruminococcus sp.
GTAATCCATTTCAAGAGAGTCGGGCTGACTGTCGATAAAGATCAACCTTGCGCCCACATGACAAACAACCTCTGCCGTTGCTGTGTAGGTGTATGCCGGTACGATTACCTCGTCACCCTCGCCGATTCCGAGCAGTCGCAGTGCAATTTCCGCACAGGACGTCTGCGATGAAAGGCAAACTGCCTTATCAGTATTGCAGAACTCGGCAACCTCCTTTTCGAGAGCTTTTGTTTTGGGGCCCGTAGTGATCCAGCCCGATTTTAAAGCTGAGGCGACTTCCTCAATTTCCGCATCAGTCAGATCCGGCGGAGAAAATGGTATTTTCATAAAAACATCCCCTTTAGAAAATTCCTATTTCTTTTTTAATCCGTAATCGGATAATAATTTAATACGTTTGTTTCCCTTTTCAATCGCCTTTTTTTCGGCTTCGGGGTTTCGTTTATTTTTAATATATCCAGTGATTCTTTTGCAATATACCGACGGCAGCTTCCACGGCTTGTCATAAAGCTCGGGGTGCATCGACGAAAGCAAATCGTAGGAGGGGAAAGCCGAGCGAAAAAGCCCGAAACGACTTCCTCCCGTTTTCGAGAATATAAATGTGCCTGCGTAAGTAAGATCTTTGTCATCATAACCGAATGTTCCGCCGTCCATAAGGTCGGTGAGGAGTCTGTCGCAGTCAAGCCCCTCGGCAGAGGCGGTTTCCTCTCCGCCGAGGAGATTCATAAGTTTTACGGTGTCCGCATAAAACGATCCGTCGATAAACTCGGTGAATTTTTTTTCGGCGCCGGGAAAATCAATGATATCTTTATATTTATTTCCAAACACGGCAAGGTCAGTCACGTGGCGGAGACCTGCGCCGGTTGTCATAAAATGCTTTAAGTAATGAAAAAGTAAAAATAAGTAGTGATCCGTAGGCTGAAGAGTGTATATTTCAACCTTGTCACACAGCATTTTATACGGATTTTTCAGCGACTCATCAAAGCAGCGGTTCATCGCTTTGCGCACGGGATTCTGTGTGCCGAAAAGGTTGAGGTGCAGCTCAATTTTCAGATGAGCCGTCTCACTGCTGTAAGCGACGGCGGCAATTCTGCTGAGATATCTGTCGGAATATTCTCTTTCATCCTCCGGCAAATAGCCGTTATCCGTAAGGATTTTGTGACAGAGGGGGAAGTTGCTTTTTGAAATGAAGATATCCTCGTCTCCGGACGCCCGATGATTTTCGAGATTTCCGTATGCCTTGCGGCAGACAAGACCTTTCAAAACAATCGGCTTAAGTCCCTCATCGGTCAGCTTTGAATAAATCGAAAGAAATTCCGCAGTGTTTTGCGTTTGCCTGATGACAGACTTCGTGGAGTTGTCTATCAGCCGAGCTTTTATAGAGATCGGTGCTGTCGCAAATTCGGGATATTTTATTGCTCCCTCCAAAAATATCGGAGCGATGTCCTGACAGAACGCAAGCTCACCGAGAGATCCAAAATCCGGCTCGACAAGATTCGACATATTACCTGTCAGCGAGGTGTTTATAATTTTTAAAAAATTGTCGTATTGCTTATTCATCTGACATATTCTTTTTATCCAGCAGCTCGATTCCGTTTTCCGACACCGAGTAAATGACGTCGGACAGGTTGAATACGCTGGGCTTGTGTGAGGTTAATATAATCATCTTATTGCGATTATTTTTTAATATATTTGAAAGAACGTTTTTCTCTGTTGCGACGTCGAGCGCACTTGTCGCCTCGTCGAGCAGGAGGATAGGCGTGTCGGCAAGGAGGGCTCTCGCAATCGAAAGCCGCTGATTTTGTCCGTCCGAGAAGCACTGTCCACGTTCGGTAACAGCTGTGTTGATTGTATCGGGAAGTTTGGAAACAAATTCCCAGGCGCAGGCGTCCTGCAAGGCTTGCACGATCTCTTCGTCCGTTGCGTCCTGCTTTACCAGCCTGAGATTGTCGGCAATCGTGCCCGAGAAAACGGTGTTGTTCTGTGGTACGTAGCTGAACAGAGAGCGTGTGGCGGGACCGAGATTAATGCTGTCTCCGTCCTCATCGCTTACGGTGATACTGCCGTCTTTCGGCTTCATCAGTCCGAGCAGGAGGCGCAGGGTAGAGGTCTTGCCCTTTCCCGAGGCACCGATAAGCGCCGTTATTTTGCCGCTCTCGGCTTTCATATGGGAGTTCTTATATACAAAGGTTTCGTTGTTATATGTGCAGGAGATATTGTCGCATACGAGCGTAAGGTTCTTCCGGCGGCAGTTATCTATAAAATCCTTTTCCTTTTCGGTAAGCGTTGCCTTTTCGGCAGGGAGCTCAAGAATTTCAAGCACACGGCCCGCACTTATGCCCGCCTTTATAAACGTGGGGGCGAGGGACACAACGGAGCTGAATGAGCTTGTGAGAGAGGAGGCCATAGACATAAACATCGAAAGCGTTCCGTATGTAATATCGCCTTTCCAAAGGCGGTAAAGAGCGAATCCGTAGCAGGAGTAGCTGACGAGCTGACCCATAAGTCCCATTACGATCATCATCTGATTCTGGTAACGGTTCTGATCCATTGCAACGTTGAAGCCCTTTTGCTGAAAATTCCTGAACCGCTGAGAGAAAAGGTCAACAAGTCCGAAAGATTTAATTGTTTGAAGATTTTGGTAGCTTTCTTCCTCAATTGCAAGCCTTTCGCTTGCAAGCTCACGGTTTTTCTTTTGGAATTCCGTTGCTTTTCCGAATCGGAATCTTGCCGTCAGTACCGTGACGGGCGCTCCCGCAAGAGCAATCAGAGCCATAATCGGGTCGTAATGCAGTATTATAAAGAAAGCGCCGATAAAATTCACGAGTGCGGTTACAACATTCGGGATATAGCTGAGAACCATATTCGAGACAATGCCGACGTCGGCACCCGTTCTTGTCATAATATCGGCTGAGTGATAGGCAGATATCGCTGTCCATTCCGTGTTCATCAGGCGGTCGTAAACATCATTTTTTATCTGTATTCCGACATTGAGACGCACCTTCAGGGAAACGCGGTTGGTAAGAGCATTGATAAATATTTTGGTAACTGCCGTTCCGATATATACGGCGACAACGGGAGCTATCGCCATTGAAATTTGTCCGGTAACGGAGTCGATGAGGTCTTTCATTATCCAGGAGGTGAAAAGTCCCATTGCCGTAGAAATCAGTCCGATGCAGGAAAAGGCAATGACCTGACCCTTGTACCGCAGAATGTAACTGAAAATCCAGCTCCACGAGTGAAGTATTTTCTTTATTTCATTGTGATTTAGGTATTTCCTGAATTTATCAATGATTTTCAAATTAATTATCCTAACTTTTTTTCTAAGGCTTCAACCGCCCGAATATCCTTTGTACATTCAAGTTTATAAACGGGTACGCTTTTTAACAGCCCGTCGAGGGTGCTCATTCCGAGCTCCTTGCAGCCGTTAAACCAGTCCGGAAGCATAGCCTCGGGGAAAACACTGAGCATTTCCATACCGCTGACAGCTTCTATCCGACATTCGTCGCTTTTGATCGGCGTGACGATTGCCTTTATCGGCAGCTTTACATTCAGGCAGTATTCCGACGAGCCGTGCCACGGAGAGCCGCAGGCGTAAAAACGTCCGTCATCATCCTTATGGATAAAAACCATATCTCCGTTGACGATCCTTGCTCCGCGGTGCTCGTTCCAGAGCTCCGCCTGAGTGGTTTTGCCGACTCCCGACGGACCCGTGAAAAGAATTGCTTCACCGTTGCGCTCGATCATACTACTGTGCATCACCAGGGTGTCACGGCGAATAAGATTGCCGTAGAGCGCAACCATAGCGCATCCGTATATTCCCTGAATATCATCCGAATTTCCGCAGATTTTGCCCTCGGTAAAATCCCTGTTTATACAAAGGACGCTGTCCGACACACGGAATGCCTTTCCTCCATCATAAACGGGAAGAGTCTCCGCCCCGTAAAGATCGACATTTTTCGACTCAAGACTGAGCCGCATAACAGGCTCGTCTGTGCCGCTGTCCCGAAAATTCCGCCAATATCCGTCAAAAAAATCGAAGATGAAAGGGCAGACAATACGATAACGGTTTTCCATTATGAGCAACCGATCATATTGACGTACATTCCGCCGTGCAGGTTAAGGTACTGCGTAACCTTCGGGGCGATTTCTTCATGACTTGTTCCGTAAACGTTCATTGATGAAAGCGATCCGCTCACGAAATCATAGTAAGGGAGATCCCAGCCCTGTCCTACAACACCGCCGTCAAGCGTCCATCTTGCGGTTGCGGTACCCGTTGCGTTGGAAGCACGGTTAGGGTCGTCACTGCCTGTTGTAACATAGTCCGAGCCGAGAGTTACGTCATAGGCTTCAACAGGTACGTATTCATCCATCTTATATTCCTCCAATCGTTTGGTTAAGGATCCTGTCAATATATCGACAAAAATCCTTGTTTATTTTGTTAACCGAGCCGCTTTCCGTTGCCAGAGTTGCGGCACATTTGGGACATTTCTGCGACCATTTGCATTTCTGACATTCCTCCGGCCATTGTAAATTTTCCTCATACTCAACAAGATTTTTCCACGCATCGGAAAAGCCTGATGAAAGGGGCGAAATGTCGGGTTTGTTGAGAAAAGCGCAAAAGCTCATTTTGCCGTCCCATTTTATCCAATAGCCCGTGCGGTATGTTCTGCATTTTTCGCAGGGCTTTGTTACCTTTATTTGCTTATTTACTGCACTGACTGCGTCGTCACACAGATAAGGGTATGCGCTGTCGGGAAGCCGAAGCTCCTCAATATTATTATTTGCGCCACGCAGAGATTTTCTGAGACTTGCCGACGCCGTCCAGGGGATTTGCAGCTTTGACATAAGCTCTGAAATTGCCGGCAGGTCGTTATAATTATCGTTTGTCACGGTCGTTACGGCGGTCAGCGGGATTCCGATTTCCCTGATGCGTTCTATATTTTCGACAACCATTGAAAAGCCGTCGATGACGCCGCAAACTTTTTGATAGGTTCTGTCGCTTGCTCCGTAGATTGTGAATTTAATCAGCTTCGGCGGATATTTTTTCAAAAGCTCGAAGCATTCGTCGCTGAAGCGGTAAAGATTTGATTGCAGAGTGATTATAAAGCCCATACGGGAAAGCTCGGAATAGATTCGGCAAAATTCGGGGTGCCTTGTCGGCTCGCCGCCTGTAATGCAAAGGAAGAGCGTGCCCGCCGACATTGCCTGTCTGCCGAGCGATATCCACTCCTCAGCACTGAGCTCATTGCCGTGCTCGGAAATCTCGCTGTCCTTGAGATGGACATAGCACATACGGCAGTTCAGATTACAGCGTGGCGTCAGCTCAAACGTGGCAAAAATGGGAACAGCCTTTTCCTTAGCCTTTATAAGCATCTCATACGGTGCCGCCGCAATAGGAATCATAGGTTATCACTCATATCCAGTATATTATTCTTCATAAGGATCTGCAGGAAACAGATGATATCCTCCTGAGCCTTTTCACGTGTGACGTTTTTGTATTTTGACATAATGAGGTCGGTGAGCTCATCCAGGGTGAAATTCTTGCCGTCCATATACTGCCAAAGATATGCGGCGGACGATGAAATATACACCATAGACGTTACATCCTTAACACGCTCCATCACCGGAACAATGACATACTGTCCGGCAATTTCACGCAGAACAAGCTGATCCTTTACTCTCATATTCAAACTCCTCGGGTAATAAGGTTGATTTTATTTATCGGATTTTTCGTCTCCGTAGGAGCCGTATCCGTATCCGCCGTAGCTGCGGTAGCCGTATTTTCCGTACTTGCCGTAACGTCCGTATCCGTAGTAGCCGTAGCTGTATCCGGGATCAAGGATGCTTTCCTTTGCGGCGTTGAGAACGCCGCCGATGATGTTACAGCCTCTTGTCGAAATATTATTCACACAGTCGAGGATCGTCCATCTGTGGGTTGAATCCTGACGTATAACGAACAGTATTCCGTCGCAGTATTCGGAAATCAAAAGCGGGTCTGTTGTAATGGCGCACGGGGGAGAATCGACGATAACGTAATCTGCAATGTTTTTAAGCTCGCTCATAAATTCACGCATTTTTTCGTCATTCAATTTCTTCTCCGGGGTCTTGCTCGGCATCTCACTGCCGAAAACAAGGAAATTGTCGGGATTCTCGCTGAAAAGGCGTTTGATCTTTTTGTCACAGCCCTCCGACTGAACACGCAAAACCTTGTTGTCGGTGAAGTGCTTCTTCACGGTTTTAGGTTCTCCGAGGAGCCTGTCAAGCGAGCAGTAGTTTCTGTCTCCACCGGTAGTCTTGCTCAATGTCAGCTTTCTGAGGTCAAGGTCGACCAAAGCGACTTTCTTGTTCGGATTGCCGTCCTTAATAAAACGTGCAAGATTCAGGGCAACCGAGCTCTTTCCCTCGTTTGCGAGGGCGGCAGTTACCATAAGAACCTTTGCATCGGATCTTTGCATTGCGCGTATTACCTTGAGCGAAACAGCCTTCATACTCTCAGCATATCTCTTGCCGTTCTCTGTCGATTCATCGGCAAAAATCGGACGATCGTTTTTCTTCCTGCCCGTCTTGGTGAACGGAATAATTCCGAGACAGTTCATATTGAGCCTGTCGCCGAAATCCTGCTCGGTCTGAATCGTCTTTTTGAAAAGAGCGGTGATTACGATAACAACAAGGCTGGCTCCCGCGGTCACCGCAAAGCAGATAAGAATCGCCATAAGATAGTTGACCTTGTTGTTCGGGCTTGTGGGGACGGAGCTCGGCTGGATGATGTTGAGCTTCGTCTCGCCGATAACATATCTTGAAACGTCGGGCAGCCTTTTTACTACGGCGTCAAGGATAGCTTTTGCGTCCTCGGGATCCTTGCTGACAACGGATATCGAGAAAAGATTGGAATTTTTAATCGCATTAAGCGTTATTGTTCCGTTGATCTTATCGGCATCAAGCTCGTCCTTCAAAATCTCTTTGAAAACCGAGCTTTTGAGGATATAGGGGAGAACCTTAGCCATCTGCTCGGCGTTTGCGGAATCGTAGTAGAAACCGTACGATGCGGCAATTTCGGCATAGGAGGTTGTTGTATTGACGGTGAACGACGCCTTGGC
>USJJ01000064.1 GCA_900554995.1 uncultured Ruminococcus sp.
ATGTCGAGAAGGACTTCGAGAGCGCAGTTCTTGAGAAGGTCGTTGATCTCGTTGAGGGCGAGATTCCCGAGGTTATGTATGACAACAAGCTTGAGGACGACGTTAAGGACTACGAGAACAGACTTGCTCAGCAGGGCATTCCGCTTGACACATATCTCCAGTATATGGGTATGGACAGAGACAAGTTTAAGGCAAGTATGAGGGACAATGCCGTTAAGCAGGTTAAGCTCCAGCTTGCAGTTGAGAAGATCGCCGAACTTGAGAAAATCGAGGCAACCGATGAGGAGGCCGAGGCACAGCTCAAGGAGATGGCAGATATGTATCAGCTTGACGTTGAGCAGGTTAAGAAGTGGGTTAACATTGAGGATGTTAAGAAAGACGTTGTCGGCAAGAAGACAGTCGATTTCCTTGTTGCAAACGCTAAGGCTATCGTAGCAGAGAAGCCGAAGAAGACAACAAAGAAGGCTGCAGCAAAGAAAGAAGAAAAGCCGGCAGACGCTGAATAATTTTGCTTATAAATGATTATAATTAATGCGGATGGATGGCTCTTTGCCATTCATTTGCACTATTATGACACCCAAACACTAAGAATGGAGGAATAAATATGGCACTGGTACCTTATGTTATCGAACAGACAAACAGAGGCGAACGTTCATACGATATTTTTTCAAGACTTCTCAGCGACAGAATTATAGTTCTTTCCGATGAAGTCAATGACGCAACCGCAAGCCTTGTCGTTGCTCAGATGCTTTTCCTTGAGGGACAGGATCCCGATAAGGATATCAGCCTTTACATCAACAGCCCCGGCGGATCGGTTACCGCAGGATTTGCGATTTATGATACGATGCAGTACATCAAATGCGATGTTTCAACAATCTGTATGGGCATGGCGGCTTCGATGGGCGCATTCCTGCTTTCCTCGGGCGCAAAGGGCAAGAGAATCGCTCTCCCGAACAGCACAATTATGATTCATCAGCCGCTCGGCGGCGCTCAGGGTCAGGCAACCGAGATTAAGATCGTTGCCGATCAGATCCTCAAGACAAGAGAAAAGCTCAATCAGATCCTTGCCGAGAATACGGGAAAACCGATCGAGCAGATCGCAATTGATACTGAGCGTGACAACTACCTTACGGCTCAGGAGGCTATGGACTACGGCCTTGTCGATAAGGTTCTTTACAAAAGATAAATCAGAGGTGTAACGATGCCAAGAGACGATGAAAGACGTGAAAAAAGCGTTCGCTGTTCTTTTTGCGGCAAGACGGACGGACAGGTCGATAAAATAATCGCAGGTCCGGGTGTTTACATCTGCAATGAATGCATTGATCTTTGCAGTGCGATTATGGCAGAGGAGCAGGCGGCGGCAGGCAGAGCCAGGAAGAAACAGGCTAAGGACTTCCGACTTCCGACCCCGATGGAGATCAAAAAGGGTCTCGACGAATACGTTATCGGACAGGACGAAGCTAAGGTTACTCTCAGCGTCGCAGTTTACAATCACTATAAGAGAGTTTTCAAGCATGATGAATCCGATGTTGAGATCCAGAAGAGCAACATTCTTCTCCTCGGACCGACGGGTGTAGGAAAGACGATGCTTGCGCAGACTCTTGCGAAGATAATTGACGTTCCGTTTGCTATTGCGGACGCAACAACGCTCACTGAGGCAGGCTATGTCGGCGAGGATGTCGAAAACATTCTTCTCAGACTGATCCAAGCCGCCGATTTCGATATTGAGAAGGCGGAGCGCGGAATAATCTATGTCGATGAAATTGACAAGATTGCAAGAAAATCCGAGAACCCGTCAATTACCCGTGATGTCAGCGGCGAAGGTGTTCAGCAGGCATTGCTGAAAATCGTTGAAGGAACAGTTGCGAATGTACCTCCGCAGGGAGGCAGAAAACATCCTCAGCAGGAGTGCATACAGGTTGACACCTCAAACATTCTTTTCATTTGCGGCGGAGCATTTGACGGAATAGAAAAGATTGTCGAAAAACGTATCGGCGGTTCCGCACTCGGCTTTGAGGCGGATATAAAAGATAAGGACGCCTTTACCGTTGAAAACGCTATGTCAAAGGTCGTTCAGCAGGACATCACAAAGTTCGGAATCATTCCCGAGCTTGTCGGCAGACTGCCGGTTATCGCAACGCTCAAGGAGCTTGATGAGACAGCTCTTGTCAAAATCCTTACCGAGCCGAAGAACGCCATTGTCAAGCAGTATAAATCCCTGCTTTCGATGGACGGAGTTGAGCTTGACTTCACTACCGAGGCTCTCACTGCGATAGCGAAGAAAACCCTTGAGAAGAAAACGGGCGCACGTGGATTGAGATCCATTATGGAAAATCTGCTTATGCCGATTATGTACGCCGTACCGAGCGACAAGTCGATCGTCAGCGTGCAGGTGACTGAGGATTGCGTCGAAACCGGCGCTGCACCTTTGGTCGAACACAAAAAACAGCGGGCAAAGCTCGACGCATAAAAAAAGAAAAAGAGTCCAAACACGATAATTTCTGTGTTTCGACTCTTTTTACTTCCCATAGAACAAAATATTCTGCGTTGAAAAAACGGTCCTGAATACTTTTTATCTGTTCTCGCACTGCCCTGTTCCACAAGCTATAAGAATTATATTTTGATTGAAATGTAAAAACCGGTTCACTTTTACAGTCAGCAGTTCTTTTTATACAGTTGGCAAATGTTATAGACATTGCTGCATCATATGTGTTATAATGTTTTGTGTTCGGTATATCTATTTATCCGACAACATTTTCTTAAAACGCATTGACTTTATCGGTTAAAAGTGATAAAGTATTTTATAATACATTTATAATAAAATTTTCCGAAACCACGGGAAGTTACAACATTCAGAGGTGTTAAAAATGGTTATTACCGAGCTTCTTGAAAGAAATGCTCGTCTTTATCCCTCGGACACCGCTCTCGTTGAGGTTAACCCCACCGTTGAGCGTGATAACGCCGTAACCTGGCGTGAGGCAAGTCTTATCGAAAGTGCAAGTCCCGGAGCCCCGTACCGCCGCGAGATTTCCTGGAAAGACTTTGACCGCAGGGCAAACAGATTTGCAAATCTTCTGCTCAGCAGAAACATAAAAAGAGGAACCAAGGTTGCAATTCTTATGATGAACTGCATCGAATGGCTGCCGATTTATTTCGGAATCCTCAAGGCGGGCTGTATTGCCGTGCCGATGAACTACCGCTATTCAAGCGATGAAATAAAATACTGTCTTGAACTGGCAGATGTTGAAGTTTTTATCTTCGGACCCGAATTTATCAGCCGAGTTGATCCGATACATAATGATCTTAAAAATATTAAAATTACTCTTTTCGTCGGCAGCGACACACCCGAATATGCGGAGAACTGTATGACTCTTATTCGTTATTGCTCGTCGTCGCTTCCGCCGATCGCTTTGGATGAGAATGACCACGCCGCAATTTATTTCTCATCGGGCACAACAGGATTCCCGAAAGCGATTCTTCACCGCCACAAAGCGCTCTACTGCTCGTGTCTGACAGAGCAAAAGCATCATGGACAGACAAAAGACGACGTTTTCCTTTGTATTCCGCCGCTCTATCACACGGGAGCAAAAATGCACTGGTTCGGCAGTCTGCTTGCAGGCGGCAAAACCGTTATTCTCAGAGGAATCAAACCCGAATGGATTCTTCGCACGATTACGGAGGAGAAGTGCACTATCGTTTGGCTTCTCGTTCCGTGGGCGCAGGACATTTTGGATGCAATAGATTCGGGCAGAATCAATCTTAACCACTATCTGCTCGACCAGTGGAGACTTATGCATATCGGCGCACAGCCTGTTCCGCCGAGCCTTATCCACAGATGGAAGAAAATTTTTCCGCATCATCAGTACGATACAAACTATGGTCTCAGCGAGTCACTCGGACCGGGCTGTGTTCATCTCGGTGTTGAAAACATTAACAAGGTCGGTGCAATCGGCAAGGCAGGCTATCTTTGGGAGACAAAAATCATTGATGACCACGGCGAACCGGTTAAGCAGGGTGAAGTCGGCGAGCTTGCGGTCAAAGGACCGGGCGTTATGCTCGAATACTACAAAAACCCGAAAGCGACCGAAGAAATTCTCAAGGGCGACTGGCTCTACACCGGTGATATGGCACGAGAGGATGAGGACGGATTTATCTATCTTGTTGACCGTAAAAAAGATGTTGTTATTTCCGGCGGTGAGAATATTTATCCCGTTCAGATTGAGGACTTCCTTCGCAGAAATGACAAGATTAAGGACGTTGCCGTTATAGGTATTCCCGATCCCAGACTCGGTGAGATTACTGCCGCGATTATTGAAGTCAAGGACGGTATGACCTGTACCGAGGAAGAGATTAATGCTTTCTGTGAGGAGCTTCCGAGATATAAACGTCCTAAGAAGATTATATTTGAAAAAGTTCCCCGCAACCCGACGGGAAAAATAGAAAAGCCTGTACTCAGGGCAAAGTATTGCAAGGGCAGACTTGTCGAATCACAGATTACAGGCTAAAAGCAAACGGAGGTTTATATAATGAAGCAGTTGATGCTCGGCAACGAAGCAGTTGCCAGAGGACTTTACGAAGCGGGCTGTTCCTTTGTTTCCAGTTACCCGGGTACTCCGAGTACCGAGATCACGGAATATGCCGCAAAGTACAAAGAGATCTATGCGGAGTGGGCACCCAATGAGAAAGTAGCCGTTGAAGCAGCTTTCGGTGCGTGCGTTGCAGGTAAGAGGAGCTTCTGTTCGATGAAGCACGTCGGACTTAACGTTGCCGCCGACCCGGTTTTCACAATCTCATATACAGGCGTTAACGCAGGTATGATTATCGGTGTTGCGGACGACGCAGGTATGCACAGCTCACAAAACGAGCAGGATTCACGTCACTATGCAATTGCCGCAAAGCTCCCGATGCTTGAGCCGGCAGACGCAGGCGAATCGCTCAGCTTTACAAAGCTCGCATATGAAATCTCGGAGAAATATGACACGCCTGTTTTCATCAAGATGTGTACACGAGTTGCTCACTCTCAGAGCGTTATTGAGACCTCGGACAGAGTTGAGACCTCAAAGACATATGAAAAAAACGGTGCAAAATATATTATGATGCCGGGCAACGCAAAGCGCCGTCATCCGATCGTTGAAGCAAGAACGGCGGCTCTTACAGAGTATGCTGAGACAGCTCCTTTCAACCGCATTGAGGACGGAAGCGATCATTCAATCGGTATCATTACATCAAGCACAAGCTACCAATATGCAAAAGAAGTTTGCGGCGATAAATATCCCGTTCTTAAAATCGGTATGATAAATCCTCTGCCCGTTAAGAAAATTCAGGATTTTGCAAGATCCGTTGACAAGGTAATTGTTATTGAGGAGCTTGACGGCATAATCGAAACCCACTGCCGCAACATCGGCGTTGAGGTAACAGGCAAGGAGCTGTTCAGCTGTATTGATGAGCTGAGCCAGAACATAGTTGCCGAAAAGCTCGGATTTACTCCCGACTGCGGAAAAAAGCTTGACGAAAGCATTCCGGCAAGACCGCCGGTTATGTGCGCAGGTTGTCCGCACAGAGGACTTTTCTATACTCTTAAAAAGAATAAGCTCACCGTTTTCGGCGATATCGGCTGTTACACTCTCGGTGCAGTTCCTCCGCTTGCCGCAATCGACACCACCATTTGTATGGGTGCTTCCGTTTCGGGAATTCACGGCTTTAACAAAGCCAACGAGGGCAAGAGCGACGGAAAAACGGTTGCCGTTATCGGTGATTCAACCTTTATGCACTCCGGCGTAACGGGTCTCATCAATATCGCTTATAATGAATCGAATTCAACCGTTATCATTCTTGATAACTCCATTACGGGCATGACGGGACATCAGCAGAACCCGACAACCGGATTTAACCTCAAGGGAGATCCTTGCACAATCTTGAAACCCTTTGCCGTTCGGTCGGCATCAAGAGAGTCAGAGTCGTTGATCCGTATAACCTTAAAGAATGTGACGACGCAGTTAAAGAGGAGCTTGCGGCAGACGAACCTTCGGTTATCATTTCAAGAAGACCGTGCGCACTTCTCAAATATGTTAAACATAACGGACCGATTACGGCAAATGCGGACAAGTGCATCGGTTGTAAATCCTGCATGAAGATCGGCTGTCCTGCCATCAGCATTGTTGACGGCAAGGTTAAGATTGACGCAACACTTTGTACCGGATGCGGCGTTTGCAGTCAGCTCTGCAAATTCGGCGCACTTCCGAACGGAAAGGAGTCCTGATTATGCAGACTAAAAACATTATGATTGTCGGAGTCGGCGGACAAGGAACACTGCTTGCGAGTAAGCTCCTCGGCAGACTTCTTCTCGAAAAAAACTATGACGTAAAAGTCAGCGAGGTTCACGGAATGAGCCAGCGAGGCGGCAGTGTTGTTACATATGTCAGATACGGTGACAAGGTTTATTCTCCGATTATTGACAAGGGCGAAGCAGATATTATTATATCCTTTGAGCTGTTAGAAGCGGCTCGATGGACTGAATTTCTCAAACCCGACGGAACAATAATCACCAACACTCAGGAAATTAACCCGATGCCCGTTATCACAGGTGCGGCGGAATATCCGACCGAGCTTGTTAAAAAGATTAAGAATCTCGGCGTTAATCTCGACGCTATTGACGCTCTCTCACTTGCCGAGGAGGCAGGAACTTCCAAAGCGGTCAACCTTGTTCTCATGGGCAGACTTTCAAAGTATTTTGACTTTACAACAGAGGAATGGATGGCAGCGATTGAAAAGAGCGTTCCCGCAAAGTTCCTTGAAATAAACAAAAAAGCATTTTTACTCGGTAAGGACGCATAAATTAGGAGTGCTCGCTATGGAAAGATATTATCAAAAAGAAATTGAATGTGCATCCGCAGACCAGATTCGCGCATGGCAAAATGAGCGTTTGGTAAAGCAGGTAAAAAACATCTATGACAACGTTCCTTACTACCGCACACGCATGCAGAACAAAGGTCTTGAACCAGGCGATATTAAATCGATTGATGATTTACATAAACTTCCTTTTATTACAAAGGATGACTTAAGAGATG
>USJJ01000065.1 GCA_900554995.1 uncultured Ruminococcus sp.
TGTCCCTATGCTTATTGGCTTCGGCTGTACCGTGCCTGCGGTTATGTCGACAAGAACCCTGCCGAGTGAGCGGGACAGAAGAATGACGATTTTGCTTACTCCGTTTATGAGCTGCTCGGCAAAGCTGCCGATTTATTCGTTCTTTGTCAGCGTATTTTTCCCGGGACGGGGAGGCCTCATTATGACGGGTCTGTATGTCCTCGGCATAGCGCTCGGAATCCTTGCTGCGGTTCTCTATAAGGGAATTATGTTCAAGGGCGAGCCCGTACCTTTTGTTATGGAGCTGCCGAATTACCGACTGCCGGGTGCCAAAAACGTTGCTCAGCTCCTTTGGGAAAAGGCAAAGGACTTTTTGCAGAAAGCATTTTCTATTATCCTTATTGCGACGATTGTTGTGTGGTTCCTTCAGAGCTTCGACACTCATTTCAATATGGTCAAGGATTCCGCAGACAGTATGCTTGCGAAAATATCGGGCTTGATAGCTCCTGTTTTTGCACCGCTTGGGCTCGGAAACTGGAAGATCTGCACGGCTCTGCTCAGCGGATTTATGGCAAAGGAAAGCGTCGTTTCAACCTTGGAGGTTCTCTTCGGAGGCAGTATTGCAACAGTACTTACTCCGCTTGCCGCCGCTTGTCTTTTGGTGTTCAGTCTCCTGTATACACCCTGCGTTGCGGCGATTGCGTCAATCAAGCGTGAGCTCGGTGCAAAATGGGCTGTCGGAGTTGTTGTATGGCAGTGCGTTGTGGCATGGGTTGTTGCGTTTATAGTACATCTTATCGGAATGGCGGCAGGTCTATGAACATATGGGATATAATCATCGGTGCGGTTCTTGTACTGATAATTGTCGGCGCGGTTGTTGCCGCTGTAAAGAGAAAGAAGAAGGGCGGCTGCTGCGGCGGAAGCTGCGGACAATGCAACTGCTGTAAAAATAAAAAATAATACATTAATCAGTAAGAAAAAGCAAGGATTGTTATATGCAGTCCTTGTTTACTTTTTGTCTGATTTTTGTTACAATAAAACTGTAAATAATTCAATCGAGGTAGCTATGAAAAAAATTGTTGCGGGAATACTTGCCCACGTTGACGCAGGAAAAACGACGCTTGCCGAGGCTATGCTGTATCGGACGGGAAAGCTCAGAAAAATAGGTCGTGTTGATCACGGAGACACGGCTCTGGATACCCATACCCTTGAACGTGAAAGAGGCATCACTATTTTTGCAAGTCAGGCAGTTTTTTCGACGGATAAAATCGAGGTCACACTGCTTGATACCCCCGGTCACGTTGATTTTTCCTCCGAGACGGAGAGGGTACTCGGTGTGCTTGATTATGCAATATTGGTTATCAGCGGACTTGACGGAGTTCAGGCGCACACACGCACTCTTTGGAAACTGCTGAAAGTGTATAATGTACCTACCTTTGTTTTTGTCACGAAAATGGATTTTGCAAGAAAAAGCAGGGATGAGATTATTAAAAATCTAAATTCCGAGCTTGACGGCAGCTTTATTGATTTCAGCGATATTTCGACTGTGGGCGAGGAACTTGCTCTTTGCAGCGAGAGTATGATGGAAAAATTCCTTGGCGGAGAAGTGCTGACGGATGATGAAATTGCAAAGGCAATTGCCGCAAGGCAGGTAATACCGTGCTTTTTCGGCTCGGGACTGAAAACGGAGGGCATTGATGAATTTATAGCCGCAATGGAAAGATTCACATTGCAGAAGATTTACCCGAATTCATTCGGTGCAAAAGTATTCAAGATAAGCCACGATCCTCAGGGAGTCAGGCTGACACATATTAAGGTTACGGGCGGCTCGGTCAAGGTACGCGACATCATAAACGACGAAAAAGTCAGCGGAATAAGAATTTATTCAGGAGCGAAATTCGCAGCGAGTGACGAGGTCGGTGCAGGCGAAATCTGCGTGCTGACGGGTCTTGACAATACCTGCAACGGTCAGGGACTCGGATTTGAATCGTCGGGTGAAAGCGCTGTGCTGGAGCCGGTGATGAATTACCGTATCGTTTTGCCGAAAGAGTGCGATGCACAGACTATGCTGCCGAAGCTCAGAGAGCTCGAGGAGGAGGATCCACAGCTCCACGTGAGCTGGAACAGCCATTTGCGTGAGATCCACGTCGGACTGATGGGCGAGGTTCAGGCGGAAATTCTGAAAAGCATTGTTGCCGAAAGATTCGGCGTTAATATAGATATCGACTCGGGCAGGGTTATGTATAAGGAAACAATCGCCGATACCGTTGAGGGTGTCGGACATTATGAACCGCTCAGACATTATGCCGAGGTTCATCTGATTATGGAGCCATTGCCGAGGGGAAGCGGACTTCTGTTTAAAAGCGATTGCAGCGAGGATGTGCTGGACCGCAACTGGCAGAGGCTGATACTTATGCACCTCGGCGAAAAACAGCACCTCGGTGTGCTGACGGGTTCGCCGATAACGGATATGAAAATTACCCTTGCCGCAGGTCGTGCGCACGTCAAGCACACAGAGGGCGGAGATTTCCGTCAAGCAACGTACCGAGCAGTAAGGCAGGGTCTTATGAAAGCGAAGTCAAGGCTCCTCGAACCGTATTTTTCATTCAGACTTGAGGTGCCGAACGAGCAGATCGGAAGAGCGATAAGCGACATAAGGATGAAGTCGGGCACATTCGACTCTCCCGAGGACAGCGGTGGTATATCCATTCTGAAGGGCAAAGCACCCGTTACGGAGCTCAACGGATATGCCTCCGAGGTTGCGGCATATACGGGCGGCAGGGGACATCTGTACTGCGAGAGTGCAGGCTATGACGAGTGCCACAATGCCGAAAAGGTGACAGCCGAGCTTGCATATGATCCGGAGGCAGACCTTGATAATACCCCCGATTCCGTGTTCTGCGCCCACGGCGGCGGATTCGGTGTCAAATGGGATAAGGTTGAGGAGTATATGCACCTTGAAAGCTGTCTGAAAAAGGAGAAGCCGTTCACGCCGTCGGTCAATCGCAGGAATCTGCATATTGACGACAAGGAGCTTGAGGCGATAATGGAGCGCGAGTTTGGCAAGCCGAAGTATGAGCTCTACCGTCCGAAGGAAAAAGCCGCAGACGAGGAGAACGAGACGGTGGAACTGAGCGACCGTAAAAATTATGTTTTGGTTGACGGCTATAATGTAATTTTTGCGTGGGACGAGCTGAAAAGTCTTGCCGATACAGATCTCGGTGCGGCGAGGGAGCGGCTGATGGAGATTCTGTGCAATTACGGCGCATATACAAAGAACGACGTCGTGCTTGTTTTCGACGCCTATAAGGTGCCGGGAAACACGGGAGAACGGTTCGATTTTCACAATATCCACGTTGCTTATACAAAGGAGAGGGAGCTCGGCGATGTTTATATCGAAAGGCTGATTTCCGAGATCGGAAAGAACGACCGTGTGCGGGTCGTTACATCGGATAATCTCATTCAGCTCTCGGCGGTTCGCTTCGGCGTTCTCAGAATGTCGGCGGCGGAGTTTGAGCGTGAGGTCGATTCCGTTCACGCAAAAATCGGCAGAGTCCTCGATGAGATAAGAGAGAAAAATTCCAAGACGACGGTTGATGAGATTACAGAAATCTGACGGCTTGAAGGATCAAATAGCTTAATTGCGTTGCGGATAAAAAAGGGTGGATTTTTTTCTGAAAGAATGATATAATATTTCTGCCAAACAAACTGCATATTGATCTCTAAACTGAGAATGTGTTTTTATCTTCCGATAAAAACGCAGGCTCTATTAAGCATACTCGGTTTAGAGGTATTGTTTAGTTTGTTTGGCGACAGTTGAGCTATGCGTTTTTTGTGCGTGGCTTAGGCTGCGCACTTTTTATTTACGGAGGAAATATTTATGGGGTTTTTGAAAAATTAAAAACGGCTCGCAAGACAAAGAAAATAACACAACAACAGCTTGCCGAGGAACTCGGACTTAGCCGTTCTGCTATCGCAAAATATGGAACAAGCGATGTTTTGCCGAAAACAAAGAACATTAAGCGAATATGTGAAATTTATAATCTTACATTTGATGAACTCTTTTCCGATTAAATTTGCCGAGTTTCCGCGTCGGAGATTTGTGATTATACAAAAACAGCAGTGATGAAAAATGAAATCATCACTGCTGTTTGTCATTTAGTTTTGTTTCAAAAGCTCATAGACTTTCTGATATTTTTCCTGAGAATATTCTTTATTAAGCGGGAAATCCGGTTCACTGGCAATCTCGGCAACGTCGGCTTGCTTGCCCTTGAAGAATTTTTTTGCATAGGAATTAACCTGATAAAGTGCTTCCCCGTAAGTATCCTCGTCATCAACCGTGTTGACGAGGGCCTTAATGTCGTCGCTCAATGTGTCGCTTTCGGCAAGATCCGAGTTTGAAAAGGCAATCAATCGGAGAGCAAGATTTGCCGCCTTTGATGACGAGCCTGCCGTGCCGATCGGAAGATTCTTTATATCGTCAAAGATATTCTCGATCGAATCACGCTTTGACTGAGGCTCCGTCGGTGCAGTTGTTTTCTCGGGCTCGGTCGTGGTCGGCTCATCGGTTGTGGGCTCCGTTGCCGTTTCGGTCGTTGTGGGCTCGGTTGTGGTCGGTTCATTGCTGTGGGAAAGGGAACAAGCGGTAAAAGAAGAGATAACGAGGGCGAACACGGATACGATCGCTAAGGTTTTGAGTGCTTTTGCCATAATCAATTTCCTTTCTGTCGTTTAATAACCTTGAGCCTTGAGAAGTCCTCACGCTCTTTTTCGTCAAGCGCATCGGAAATGAACTTGACGGTTGATGTGAATTTCGGGATCATAACGTTGCTCAGGGCGTTTGTGCGTTTCTGAGTCTTTTTTATTGCGTCGGCAAGGCGCATAACGTTGCTTTCTATCTCCGCAAGCTGAACGGTAAGATATTTAACCTCTTCAAAGTTGATATATGCCTCGTCAAGCAAGGAATCGGAGGTGTTGAGACCGTAGTAAAAATATCTGTTTCTGCGCTCAAGCGAGAGCTGAGGAAGTTCTACACCCATAACGCTTCTTACCGTCATATTAAGCCCGTTGTCGACGGGAATACTCTCGGCAAAGGACGAACAGTTGCCGATGGATATCTGCGCCTGCTCAAGCGCATAATATGCCTTAGCATATGCGGCGTTGATCTCACTCTGGATTGTTGCGGCACGGCTTGTCATCGTCATAATCTCACGGATAAGGATGTTACGCTTTCTGTCCATAAGGTCGTAACCGAGCTTTGCAAGATCAAGTGATTTTTTTGTGGCAATCAGGTTGTTTTTGGTCGGGAATACCTTTGAACTCATCGGCTGTTCTCCTTTCGTAAAGTTAAGTGGATGTGTTTTGAAAATATAATTGGATTTGGATGGGCTTGTTTATAGAATCAGCAGAAACTAACCGAGGCTTCCCCTTGAGGAGAAGGCTGCTATAATTTCAGCAAAAAATATTATTACTCTACGAGGGCTTCAAGTGAACGGTTTATTTACCCTTATAATACTTCTCAATTGTCTTGTCGTCAACACGGTCGAGATCCTCACGGGGCAGCTCGGAAAGAAGCTCCCATCCGAGGTCAAGCGTTTTCTGAATCGAACGGTTTTCATACTGCGACTGAGAAATAAACTTCGCTTCAAAATCCTTGCCAAACTGCAAAAGCCGCTTATCCGATGCGGAAAGCTCATCCTCACCGATAACGCTTGCAAGGCTCTTTGCATCCTGAACCTTAGCATAGGAGGAGAAGAGCTGGTTGGCAAGTATGCTGTGATCCTCACGGGTGTAGCCCTCGCCGATGCCGTCCTTCATAAGACGTGACAGCGACGGAAGAATGCCGATCGGGGGATAGATGCCCTTTGAATCAAGTTCACGGTCAAGAACGATCTGACCCTCGGTGATGTATCCCGTAAGGTCGGGGATCGGGTGGGTAATATCGTCGTTCGGCATTGTGAGGATCGGAATCTGAGTAAGAGAACCCTTTGATCCCTCAATAATTCCCGCACGCTCATAGAGCGAAGCAAAGTCGGAATAGAGGTAGCCGGGGAAGCCCTTCCTTGCGGGAATCTCACCCTTTGACGAGCTGAATTCACGCACGGCCTCCGCATACGATGTCATATCCGTCAGAATTACAAGCACATTCTTCTGAAGTGTGAACGCAAGGTATTCGGCGGCAGTCAATGCGCATCGGGGAGTGATAATTCTTTCGACGATCGGGTCATTTGAAAGGTTCAGGAACATTACAACCTTGTGCATAACGTTTGCCTTTTCAAATGAGGAGCGGAAGTAGCTTGCAACATCGTTCTTAACGCCCATTGCGGCGAAAACGATAGCAAAATCTTCACTGTCGGAGATTGATGCCTGACGTACAATCTGAACCGCAAGCTCATTGTGCTTCATACCCGAGCCCGAGAAGATCGGCAGCTTCTGACCTCTGATAAGCGTCATAAGCGCATCAATCGAGGAAATTCCGGTGTTTATATAGTTCTTGGGATAAACTCTTGAAACGGGATTGATCGGGGAGGAGTTAACGTCACGCTTTTCAACGGGATAAACCTCGCCGAGTCCGTCAATCGGTCTGCCGAGACCGTCAAATACTCTGCCGACAATTTCGGGTGAGAGCGCAAGCTCAATCGGGTGACCGGTCATTCTCGTCTTTGTGTTGACGAGCGAAAGACCCTTTGTACCCTCAAACACCTGAATAACGACTTTTTCACCCTCAATTTGAACGATACGTCCCGTTCTTGTGGTGCCGTTTTCAAGGCGGAGTTCGACCATTTCGTCGTATGATGCATCCTTGATGTTATCAAGGACGATAAGAGAGCCGTTAATCTGACTTAAACCGAGATGTTCAATAATCATTTTTCAGGCGCCTCCTTTGTGCGGACAGAGGCAAGAGCCGAGTCAATATCCTTATAATATTCGTCGAACATATCAAGCCTGTCGTTAGGTATATCATATTTCATCTGAACGAGTTTGTCAAACAGTTTAAGCTCCATTACCTTTGA
>USJJ01000066.1 GCA_900554995.1 uncultured Ruminococcus sp.
TATGTTATCGTAGAAGAGGGAATAACAACCATAGGAGATTTTTTATTCGAAAGCTGTAAAAATCTTGAGTATATTTTATTGCCCGAAAGCATCAAATCAATCGGTATGGGAGCTTTTATAGAATGTAATTCATTGAGAGAAATGAAAATTTCCGATAAAATTACATCAATCGGAGAGGGAAATCCGGCAACCGTTGCGATGTTCGGATTTAGCTTCTCACCATTCGGCGGATGTAATCAGATGATGAGCTTCGATGTTGATAAAAGCAATCCGAATTATTCAATAGGCGAAAACGGAGAGCTTTATAATAAGGATAAAACCAAGCTCGTAGCATATCCATCGGGTAATGTGTCCAAATCTTTTGTCATTCCGAATACTGTTACGGAAATTTTGATGGGTGCAATTTACGGAAATACCCATCTTGAAGAAATATATGTTCCGAAATCAGTAAAAAAAGCCGGATGGATGTCCATAATGGGATGTTACGGTTTGAAAGATATATATTATGATTCAACGGAAGAAAACTGGAGAAAATTAAATACTTCTGATAAAGCTTTTGTCGGAATCTTTTATTTACCTAAAACCGCAACGGTTCACTGCACGGTATGTGAACACGAAAAAACGGAAAAAGGAGAGACGGTTGAACCTACCTGCAGATATGAGGGCTACACGGTTTATAAATGTGTTGAATGCGGACACAAATTCCATTCAGATTATGTAAATGCGCTGCCCCATAAGTTTGTCTATGACGAAAGTCTCACGGCAAGCACCGCTCACGAAGAGGGCGAGATTATGGAAAGATGCGAAAACTGCAATGTCCTCAGAAAGGTAAAAATCAAAAAAATGCTGGCAGGCTACAATACGGATGCCGAGTATATTTCGGGATTAAATGCGGGAACCTCGGTCGATTCTTTCAACAGCGAGCTTTCAACCGCCGGCTTTGCGTCATTTGAAATAAATTCAACCGATGACGCTCTTATCGGAACATCGTCCAATGTTACTTTTACATATGATGACGGCAATGTCGAAAGCTATGAGGTAATTCTTTTCGGTGACGTGAACGGCGACGGTTGGTATGACGGTCAGGATGCGGTAACGGTCAATATGATTGCAAACGGAATGTTGACCCGTGAACAGGTCGGTGATGCCGCATACAAAGCAGCAGACTGCAACCACGACGGAGTTATTGATGAAAAAGATGTTGAGATACTGAACCGTGCGGGAGTTTTGCTGGCAAGCATTGACCAGAGTAAAAGCAACGAGGAACTTGTTGAAACCTCCGCCGCATACGGCGAGTACCTGTGCCTGATTGATCAGAACGAGATTCCATCGCAAGAACCGTCGGATGAACCGATCGAGGAACCGACAAATCCCGCCGAAGAATCAAACCTTTGGAATATCGTAATCACATTCATAACAAATATCATCAAATATGTTTTCAGTGGAATTAAGCTGTGGTAATAATTAAAAATCCTCATAGCGTAATGCCGTATGAAGTTCTATGACAGCAAGCCCTTGAATCCGATAGGCGTTGGTTATAGATAACTTTTTCGGCTGAGGAGATGAAAATAGAGAGCAGGTCTGATGACCTGCTCTCAGACTATAGCGGAAATGGACACGTTTATGAAGCAATGGAAGAAGACGAAAACAAAGGTAACAAACCTAAAAAAGTTAGGAATGCCCGAATGGCTGACTTACCGAAACGGAAACTGGGCTATTGCAGAGAGTGGGACATTGACACATATTATAACAAATGAAAGACTTGCACGCAGGGGATGTTACGATATATCCGAGGCGTACAAGTCTATGCACTCAATATGATTGAACCGCCGTGTACCGAACGGTACGCACGGTGGGTGAGAGGTCGGCTACTCAATTAATAATTTTTTAAACGTCCTCTTCTTCATCTTCCCATGACGAGATGATGTGAAGTTCGCCGCTGTCCATGTCCATAGCCATATTGTCGCCCATACGCATCATCATATTGCCGTCGGAGTCAATAGCCATGTTGTCGGAAACGGTATACGCAAAATCACCGTCGTCATAATCGAAGAAATGCTTACACATAGATTTGCCTCCTCAAAATGTTTAATCGTCATAATCGGGATAGTCGGGAGCCCAATCAGGCCACAGCTGTGCTTTGTTTCTGCGGCGGGAATTGTGAACTTGCTGATGTGTCTTATGATTTGGGTTCATTTGGTTTGAATGATTATTCTTGTTCGCTTTGTATGTCTTGTTGTTCGGATTATTCTGATTTGACCAATCATCCAGTTGCTTTTGGGTATGCGTTTTTCCGGACACTTTTTTCATTGCTTTCTCCTTTCTGAACCGAAAAAATCCACGCACTTGCATCGTGCGTGGACTACGACTTCAGATTATACAATCGCTTTACACGCAACAAAACAAGACCGACGCAAACACATCGGTTCGAATTGTGGTGTAAAGCAGTGAAACAGCAGGGGGACAACAAAAGTCAACACACAGCCACTTTCTTGATTTCATAATGAGAATTTGAAAGAAATCAATAGTTTCAATGATTTACTCATGTCATTAAAAGGCCCAATTCCTCCCAGTCTAATTCGTACTCTCATGATACGAATAATCAATGTTGGGGAACACATTACCTCTTAACAGATATATTATACCACACATTAAGCGTTTTTGCAATAGGATTTCACACAATCAGGTTCTTCAATTTTGCGTTGTAAATAGATGTGACCCAATTTGTGTAAAAAATAACTAAAAGAAAGCATAATGCTTTTGCAGCTATCCAAAAGTATCAAATTGATACTTTTGGGATTTGAGATGATACTTTGAAATGTGTTTTATTATATGTTCGTTATTTATTCGTTGAGCAAAAGTGAATATTCACTGAATTTTCACTTTGTCCGTTGACAAAATATTGGAACGAAATAAGTCAAAAGAATAAGAAAAATAAAGCTTCTGATACTAGTGAAAACGAAGAGGAAGTGGTTGTTATCCGTTTGAGAATAGCCCGTTTCTATCTAATATTCTTGGCGGAAAAACGACAGAAGAAAACAATCTTCGGCATATATTAAATGTTGTCGGGAAAGACAATATCAATATACAATAATTGCCAATTAAATCAAATTATCACATTTAATAGCAAAAAGTACCGTATTTCTACAATGCTTTTTACATAGATATAGAATCATTCTCTAGACCATTAGCCCTATTGATAATTTACATTATGAGAAATTCTCCGATGGCAATGTAAAATGTATCGAAGATGAAATACCGTTTGATGTACCAGATGGATGGACATGGGCAAGACTTAATGACTTAGCCTTATATAAAAAAGGACCGTTTGGTAGTAGTATAACGAAGGCTATGTTTGTTCCAGAAAGCAATGAAGCAATTAAGGTATACGAACAAAAAATGCGATAAATAAAATGCTCACCTTGGGCAGTATTTCATTTCACAAGAAAAATATCAAGAATTGAAAGGCTTTGAAATCTAATTGGGTGATTTGATGAATCCAAATTATTTGACAAGTCAATTTCCTAAATTTATTCAAAATCACGGCTGTAAGCGAATGCGTTTTCACGATTTGAGGCACAGCTGCGCATCCCTCTTGCTTGCAAACGGCGTCCCGCTGAAACAAATTCAGGAATGGCTGGGACACAGCGATTTTTCCACTACCGCCAATATCTATGCTCACCTTGATTACTCTTCAAAGTTATCTTCGGCAAGTGCTATGATAAACGGTATGGTTTTGCCTGAAACGGTGAATTTCGGCAGCAGATGGGAAACAATCAAAAATGTGGAATGATTTTGAAGAAGTGGTCAAGAGAAAAGCCTGTAAACTGGCTCGTTTACAGGCTTTTTGTGGCGGAGAGTTAGGGATTTTTTCGGTGCACTCCCGTGCACCTTCGCGTCGCTTCGCTCCTTGACCCCGTCGGCAAAAACAGTCCACCGGACTGTTTTCTTCCGCAGACTTCGTCTGCTCCCTCCTTGTTCGAACCCTCTTTTTGTTTTGCCATAACGAAAAGCAGGCCTTGCGACCTGCTTTTCGTTATGGCGGAGAGTTAGGGATTCGAACCCTAGGTACATTACGTACACAGCATTTCGAGTGCTGCACCTTCGACCACTCGGACAACTCTCCGGATATTGACTTGTTGTGTGAGAAACTCTCATATCACGACGGATATTATATCAAATAATCCGCCGCTTGTCAACAAAAATCATTGTCAAAGAGTTAACTTTTTTCACTTACACATTTCCGATGTAACAGCGTGTTATATACGGATACGGAACAACGGAGTTTTTACTGTATTTTTCAAAGAGTTCCCGAAGCTCATTTACATACGGGTTATAGTTTTCATCGCCCTGGTTAGGAGCATACGATGACGAAAGGCATCTTGAAACAAATGTATTTTCATCATATATCAGGTCATTCCCGAACTCAACAACGATAAAATCGCCCTCAAAAAAGTCCGCAAATGCTTCTTTGCTGAAATCTATGCCGTTTGACGGGCCCTTGAAATTCGGGCAGAAACGTCGGTTGATGTCGTAATTTTCCAGGATAAGCTCACTGTCGGTGTCACGGTCGTTCCAGACAAGTAACACATTGCCGTTTTTTCTGAGAATTCTACGGCATTCGGCTTTAAATGCCTTTCTGTCAAACCAGTGAAAAGCCTGCGCAACTGTGATAAAATCAACACTGCTATCCGACAGTGTCGTATTCTCTGCACTGCCGTTTACGGAAATAATATTTCTGCAGTCCGCAAAGTTCTTTTCTGCGATAAGGCGCATATCGTCGTTCGGCTCGACTGCAAAGACTTTTTCGGAATATCTGCCGATTTGCTGTGTGAATTTGCCCGTCCCTGAGCCGATATCCGCAATAACGGTAGCCTTGCCGACATAGCCGTTTCCGGTTAAGTAGGAGAACAGTTTATCGGGATAGCTTGGGCGTGCCTTGGAATAAATCCCGCCTTTTTGGTCAAATTTATGCTCGTTCATATCTTTTCACCAACGCAGAAATCGCCGTCAACAGCGGTTATTTTTACCTTTGATATCTCACCGCAGGGAAATTCACCCTTGACCTTGACGGGGGTATAGTTCTTGGTGTAGCCTTCAACAAAGCTGTCAGAATGTCTCGTTTCAAAGAGAACGTCGACGGTCTTGCCGATCTGAGATTCGAGAAAATTCTTTCTTATTTCCTCGGTCTTTTCAATCATAATATGACTGCGGTTTTCCTTGACTGATTTTTCAATCTGGGGCATTTTGGCGGCTTTTGTGCCCTCACGGGGAGAGTAGGGGAACACATGAACCTTTTCAAAGCCGATTTTCTGTGCAAAGCGGACATTTTCGGCGAAATCCTCTTCGCTTTCGGTCGGGAAACCCACCATTATGTCTGTTGTAATAGTTGCGCCGCTGAAATTCTTACGCAATTTTTCACAGAGCTCGGCATATTCCGCCGAAGTATAATGACGGTTCATCGCCTTAAGCGTGTTGTCACATCCGCTTTGGAGCGAGATGTGAAACTGCGGACAAAATTTTTCGATTTTGGCGAGACGTGCTATAACCTCATCGGTTATGTGATCCGGCTCAAGTGAGCCGAGCCTGACACGTTGAAACTTCATACTTGCCGCAAGCTCAACCGCATCGCAGATGCTAAGCCCGATATCGGTGCCATATGCCGAAAGATTGATTCCTACGAGGACTGCTTCGGCATAGCCTGCCTCGCTGAGCTGTTCAAGCTCTTCTCTCAACTCGTCAATCGGCTTGGAGCGCACACGACCCCTCGAATAGGGGATAATGCAGTATGAGCAGAAACGGTTGCATCCGTCCTCGATTTTAACAATCGCTCTTGTTCTGCGATCAAATCCGGATATGACGTTGCCCGTGAATTTGTCGCCTGTTTGGTGATCCTCAATGTCGATTATTCGCTGACCGCAGCCGAAATACTGCTTAATAAGGTCAAAAAGTTTATAGTTATTCTTGTTGCCGAGCACAATATCCGCCTGTTCGAGCTTTTCGGCATCCTGAGGAAAAGCCTGCGGCATACAGCCTGTAAGAACGACAATGCTTTCCGGATGGTTGCGCTTGAACTTCCTGACTGCCTGTCTTGTCTTGCGGTCGCTTTCCGCAGTAACGGTGCAGGAGTTGATAACATATATGTCAGAATCCTCATCGGGAGCGACAACCTCAAACCCGTTTGCCGCCATCTTCTCCGACATTGCCTGGGATTCATATTGGTTGACCTTACAGCCCAGGGTGTAGAATGCAATTTTCATATTATCAGCTCCGTTTAATCAACTTGAAATACAATTATAAAGCAAAACACCGTATTGTGCAAGTTTTATTTGCCGTCAGCGAGGCATATATTTATTGTGAACAGCAGTGAAAGGGAGGTTTATTATGAAAAAAGCAACTGCAATCCTATTAAGTGTTATTATGATGTGCGGAATATTAGGTATATCTGCCTCGGCGGAAAATGAGTCGACGATGCCGATTGACGTCAAGGCGAAATCGGCTGTCCTTATGGATCAGACCACCGGCAGAGTGCTTATGAAGATGAATGAAAACGAAAAGATCTATCCTGCGTCGGTAACAAAAATTATGTCAATGCTCCTTGTTGCGGAGGCGATTGACTCCAATACAATACGTCTGACGGATGAGGTGCCGGCAAGCACAAATGCGTCAAAAAAGGGCGGTTCTCAGATCTGGCTCAAAGAGGGGGAGACAATGACTGTCGACGAGCTGCTCAAGGCTACTGCGGTTTACAGCGCAAACGATGCCTGCACTGCTCTCGGTGAGTATATCGCAGGCAGTGACGAGGGGTTCGTTATGATGATGAATGAGCGTGCAGGCGAGCTTGGAATGAAAAATACGCATTTTGACAATTGCACCGGTCTTGACGATACGTCGCAAACTCATCTCACTACTGCGTATGACATTGCGCTTATGTCAAGGGAACTGATGAAGCATCAATTTATTCAGCAGTACACGAAAATCT
>USJJ01000067.1 GCA_900554995.1 uncultured Ruminococcus sp.
CCGCCCATATGTATCTCAGCAATAACAATGTCAGAGGAAAAAAGAGAAAGAATGTTGTCGATGCCGTAGCCGCTGTGATTATTTTGCAGGACTACCTTGACTATCGGAGAAATAAAAATGCAAGATAAAAAAATCAACTATTTTGAAGTGATTTTTAAATCGCTTTTCAGTATTGCTTTTATGCTGTTAAGCGCATATATCGGAATGTGCTTTACGGGTAAGCTCGGCTTACAGATAGCTCTGACGCTTGCTTTTTCGTTGATTTTCACCGTCTTAGCCGATCTCGGGTCGGTGGATATGAAGTATCTGTCCTTAGCGGTCGGCTTTTCGGTTGGATTTTGGATTTTATACGCCGTGATAGGTCAGATGCTGCTAAAACGCACCTTCTTTATATTCTCGACTCCGTGGGAGTTTATGTTTTATTACGACAAGATCGGAATGGTCTTTATCGTAATGATCGTTGTAACGGTTTATCAAAGAATTAAGGCATTTATAAAAAAGGACGGGGAGATTAACGGCGAATACCGAAAATTTTACTCTGTCACGTCGGCTGCGTTTATTTTTTATTACTCGGTTGTACTTCTGTATTGCTTCTTTATTTCACGTACTCCGTCTGCCGAGCCGACGCCGCCGAATCTTGTCCCGCTTGACGCTTTTAAAGTGACATTTTTATCGGGATATTTTGATTATGAAAGACTGATACTTTTCTTCGGAAACATTGCTATTTTTATTCCGCTCGGATATTTTCTGTGTCACAGTCTCAACCGTGGCAAGCTGAAAATTCTGCTTGTTATTCTTCCGATTATAATCAGCTCGGCAATTGAAATTTCGCAGTATTATTTCTGTATGGGACATCCGGACGTTGACGATGTCATTCTCAACGTTACCGGATTTTACATCGGCGTTTTAATGAAAATTATTTTTGAAAAGGCTTTTCCGCTGAAAGATTAGTCCTCTTTTTCCTTTGAGAAAAACAGTTCCTTTGCGCCGACGGCGATGAGCATAACGGCGAATATTATTCTGAGCGTTCTGTCCTCAAGACGGTTCAGCAGCAGAAATCCGAGCACAACGCCGATAAGACCGTATCCCATATAAATCAGGGCGGCTTTTTTGTCAATCAGCTTATTCTTGATATGAAGAATTATTGCAAGAATTGCGGACGGAATGAAGAAAATAAGGTTGATTCCCTGCGATGAGATTTGCGGCATATCCTTATAGAGCGTGAGGTAGAGTATTAAAACTCCTCCGCCTCCGAAGCCCATAGCTCCGAGTATTCCGGAAACAACTCCGGCGATTATATCAAGTATCATTTCATCAGCATCCTGATTCCCGCATAGATTATAAAAATTGAGAAAATTTTACTCAACACCTTTTTCGGAATTTTCGGCAAAAGCCAAGCTCCGATAATCGAACCGATCAGCCCCGGGATCAGATAGACATAACTGTCGCTCAGGTGAACCTGACCTTTGTAAAGGTATCCCGCGGCGCTTATTACGGTAAGCGGAAGAATTACCGCAATTGCCGTGGCGTGCGATTCTGTTTGATCCAATCCGCGCAGCTTCAGGTTTTCGACAGCGACTATTCCGCCGCACGCACCTATAAGTATATTGATTATGCCCGTCAGGATTCCGAGCAGGGCATTGACAATTTTTTTCATAGTTTTTTCACCGACTGCATATTTTTTATGTATGAGGTGATCTTGTGAAGCTCAGAAATTCAAGGCTGATTATAATATTTTCAATATTATTTCTTATAATATTATCCGCTATGCTTTACTTTACATTCATGGCTAATTCTTCCGCCGACGGGGTGATGACGAAGCCTGTTTTAAAGCAGACGGTGATCATTGACGCAGGGCACGGAGGAGACGACGGCGGTGCGATAGGCATTGACGGAACGGTTGAAAAGGATATCAATCTTGACATAGCGATAAAACTCGAAAAATTGCTGAAATTTTACGGCTTTGATGTTATTATGACACGGACGGAGGATATTATGACCTGCGACGACGGACTTGATTCTCTAAGGAAGAGAAAGGTTTCCGACATACATAACCGATTTGATGTTCTTGAAAAAAATCCCGACGCCGTTTTTATAAGCATTCATCAGAATAAGTTTGAGGACAATTCTCAGCACGGAACGCAGGTTTTTTACTCGGGAAATAACGATGAAAGCAAATTACTTGCCGAGTCAATCCAAAATTCAATAGTTTCCGTGCTCCAGCCTGATAACAGCCGTGTTGTAAAAAAATCGGGATCGGGCATATATCTTCTTTATCACGCTAAATTGCCTGCCGTGCTCGTGGAATGCGGATTTATCTCAAATCCCACCGAGGTAAAGAAGCTGAATGACGAAAATTACAGGATGAAGATTGCAATTTTAATTGCAGACGGACTGATAAAATATTTAATGAATGGGTGATAATATGGCTCAGAAAGCCAAAACTTTATATGTTTGCTCAGCTTGCGGACACGAAAGCGCCAAATGGTACGGCTGCTGTCCGGGCTGCGGCGAATGGAATACGATGGAAGAGGTCTTCAAAACCCCTGAAAAAACAAAAAACACCGCCAAAAACACAGGCGGAGGATTCTCTTCAAATGTTCAAATGATAAATGACATAAGCTGTGACGGCGAGATCAGGCACAAAACAGGACTTGAGGAGCTCGATCGTGTTCTCGGCGGCGGAATCGTTAAGGGTTCGCTTGTCCTCTTGAGCGGCGACCCCGGAATAGGCAAGTCTACCTTGCTTTTACAGATCTGTCAGTATCTCGGAAAAACATTGAAAATACTTTATGTTTCGGGTGAGGAATCGGCACATCAGATTAAGCTCAGGGCGGACAGGCTCGGCGTCAACACCGAAAATCTTTTTGTGCTCTGCGAGACCGATGTTCAGATTGTCAGCGAGCATATGAGAGCGTCACGTCCGGATCTTGTGATTATCGACTCGATTCAGACGATGAATGTTCCGGAGCTCAACTCATCCCTCGGAAGTATTGCACAGGTCAGGGAGTGCACAAACTGCCTTATGCAAACTTCAAAGAGCTTGAATATTCCGACGATTGTTGTCGGTCACGTCAATAAGGACGGTAATATTGCGGGACCGAAAGTTCTTGAACATATTGTTGACGCAGTCCTTTATTTTGAGGGCGAAAGGCATCTTTCCTATCGAATCCTCAGAGCAGTGAAAAACAGATACGGCTCGACAAACGAAATCGGCGTTTTTGAAATGAAAGATAACGGTCTCAGCGAGGTTGAAAATCCATCGGAGATGATGATCTCGGGCAGACCGAAGAATACCTCCGGATCCTGCGTTGCCTGTCTTATGGAGGGCTCAAGACCGATCCTTGCGGAGGTTCAGGCTCTTGTCAGTGCCTCGGGCTACGGAAATCCGAGACGAATGACAAACGGATTCGATTATAATCGACTTGCGATGCTGGCGGCGGTGCTCGAAAAGAGGGCAGGCTATTTTCTCAGCAACTGCGATATCTATATCAATGTTGTCGGAGGTTTGAAGCTCGACGAGCCTGCATCCGATTTGTCGGTTGCACTTGCACTCATTTCGAGTCTGAAGGACACTCCTATCCGTGATGATGTTATCGCATTCGGCGAGATCGGACTCGGCGGTGAGATACGCTCAATCGGAAGCTGCGAACAGCGAATCAAGGAGGCGGCAAGGCTCGGATTCAACAGATGCATCGTACCTTATCACAATTATAAGAATCTTAATGCGAATATCAAATCCCTTGTTGAAATTGTCCCGGCGAGGACGATTCGTGCGGCATTTGATTCGGCAATATAAAAATGCGGCCTCTCTGTGATAAAGAGAGGTCGTTTTTAAAGGATTTTCTAATATTTTATTGCAGCTTTTTCCACTCCGCAACAGCAAGGGCGTCGCAGCGTTCGTTTTCGGGGTGGGAGGCGTGACCTTTGACCCAGTTGACCGTGACGTTGTGCGTATTACAGAGAGTTAAGAGTTCATCCCAAAGATCAGGATTGAGAGCGGGCTTGTTGTCGCTTTTTTTCCATCCATGGGCTTTCCAGCCCTTTGCCCAGCCCTTAGAAAGTCCGTCAGCTACATACTTTGAATCTGTCGTCAGTATAACGTTGCACGGTTCTTTCAGCAATTTCAGTGCCTCGATAGCGCCTGTCAGCTCCATTCGGTTATTCGTGGTGTTCTTTTCTCCGCCGCTGATCACCTTTTCCGTTCCCTTATATCTCAGTATTGCACCCCAGCCGCCGGGACCCGGATTGCCCGAGCAGGCGCCGTCGGTAAAAATTTCAACCTGTTTCATTTCTTCACCTCATAGAGATCATTTTACCATAACGGGCGTCTAAAAACAATAACGAATTGCTTATTAAGCTGTTTACTTTTGGTTTTTAATTCCAATAATAGAGTTATGGCTCGGAATTTTTAAATTTCATTGACTTTTGAAAGAAAAAATAGTATCATTAATTAGTTAGATTGGGTAAATCTGTTGTTATCCGAACTTTTACTTTGTCTTTAAATACGGTTTACATAAAAATTTATAAGAATAGGAGTTAGTTTAATTAATGCCGAAAAATGAAAAAACTGACAAGAGTCAGAAGTCTGCAACAAAGAATAAGCAGACAAAACGTGGCGTAAAGCAGTCGGCAAAGACTGCAAAAACGCAGAAAAATAAGACGGCAAAGAGCGAAAATACAAAATCAAAGAAAACGAACGAAAAAATCGCTCAGAACGCCGAGAAGAAAAAAACAACACAGAAAAGAACGAGCAGAAAGAGAACAGGGGCTTCCAATACGAGAAAGCAGAGCAGAAAGAAAAATGTAAAGTCCGTAAAAATCGGATTTCTCGGCGGACTTAATGAGATCGGTAAGAACATCACCGTCTATGAGTTTGAAAACGATATCGTGATCGTCGACTGCGGTCTTGCTTTCCCCGAGGCGGATATGCTCGGTGTTGATCTTGTTATTCCCGATTTCACCTATCTTGAGGAAAACAGGGATAAGATCAGGGGCATAGTCATAACCCACGGACACGAGGATCATATAGGCGCACTTGCCTATCTTCTTCAAAAGATCAATATTCCCGTTTACGGAACACGACTTACAATGGGTCTTGTTGAGGGAAAACTTGAGGAGCATAAGTTGCTTGACGGAGCAAAGCTGAATGTTATCAAGCCCGGTGACACAATAAAGCTCGGCAAGTTTGACATTGAGGCGATCCACGTCAACCATTCGATTCCCGATGCGCTTGCATTTGCGATCAAGTGTGAGGCGGGCGTTATCGTTCAGACGGGCGATTTCAAGATCGACAGCACACCGATCGACGGCGGAATGATTGATATCAACCGTTTTGCAGAGCTCGGCAACGAGGGCGTTCTCTGTATGCTTTCTGATTCGACAAATGCCGAAAGAAAGGGCTATACCGAGAGCGAAAGGGCGGTCGGAGCATCACTGAGAACACTTTTTGAGCAGGCGGGAAAGAGACGAATTATCATCGCAACCTTTGCCTCGAACGTTCACCGTGTTCAGCAGATTATTGATCAGGCGCAGGCTCTCGGCAGGAAGGTTGCCCTTTCCGGAAGAAGCCTTGAAAACGTTGTTGAAATCGGATCAAAGCTCGGATATCTCAATGTCAAGGACGGCGAGCTCGTCAGCATTGATATGATAAACAAATATCCCGACGATAAGATGGTTATCATCACAACGGGCAGTCAGGGCGAGCCGATGTCGGCTCTTTCGAGAATGGCTTTCTCGGGACACAAAAAGGTTTCTGTCGGTCCGAACGACTGTATTATAATTTCCGCAAATCCGATTCCCGGCAACGAGAAAACGGTAGGCAATGTCATTAATGAGCTGATGAAGCTCGGAGCGGACGTTATCTACGAAAAGAGCTATGGCGTGCACGTATCGGGTCACGCCTGCCAGGAGGAGCTCAAGCTGATGATGGGTATCATCAAGCCGAAGTTCTTTATTCCCGTTCACGGCGAGCAGAAGCATATAAGAAAGCACGCCCAGCTTGCCGTTAGTATGGGCATCCCTAAGAGTAATATTTTTATTGCCGATAACGGAGTTTGCCTTAATGTTTCGGAGAACGGAATCAAGCCGCTTGAGAATATTCCTGCGGGTCAGGTATTTGTTGACGGTTCGGGCGTCGGAGATGTCGGCAACGTTGTCCTCAGGGACAGAAAACGTCTTGCCGAGGACGGACTTATAATCGTTGTGGCAACGATGGATTCGTATTCGGGCGAGATTCTTGCAGGACCCGATATAATGACAAGGGGATTTGTCTATGTCAGGGAGTCCGAAGAGCTCATTGACGAGGCGAGAGACATTGCAAAATATGCGATTGAAAACTGTATTTATAATAATATCCGTGACTGGAACACGATAAAATCCAAGGTCAGAGATGAGGTTTCTCATCTTATGTATGAGAAGACAAAGAGAAGTCCGATGATACTTTCGATAATTATGGAAGTATAATATTATCCCCCTTTTGCAGAAAAGCAGAAAGGAATGGTAACGTTTATGAAAGACAAGATATTATCCCTGATACGCAGCTTCCCCGTAATTTCGGCGGCGGCGGCAGTGGCTTTGCTGTTCACCGTGCTGACGTTTATCCTCGGCCCGATATGGCTTGCGGTTCTTGAACTTGTTGCGATTATCGGTGTTGCGGTTTTCCTTGTCATATACTATGATCTTATGAGTGCGAGAAAGCAGAAGCTGATAACGCATATTTCATCCGATCTCGAACAGTATATCAGAAATATTTCAGACGATTTTCCGCTTCCGATTATAATATGCGCTCCCGACGGAAAAATCGAGTGGTTCAACAAAGAGGGTTGGCTGCCGTGCCTCGTCAGCAAATACCGCACGAGGGACTTTGAATGCACTGTAGAAAACTTTGCGGATATTCTCGATAGGGGCGACGGCAAGTTTGAAATTGCCTATTCAAGAATGACGCTCAAAAATATCAGCGGAAAAACTTTGAG
>USJJ01000068.1 GCA_900554995.1 uncultured Ruminococcus sp.
AACGTTCCTTGAGGGAACGACAATTGAATGCGAGAGTGGCGGAATCGGCAGACGCGCACGTTTGAGGGGCGTGTGGTAATCCCGTACGGGTTCAAGTCCCGTCTCTCGCACCAAATAAAGAAGAGTCGCATCGGCGGCTCTTTTTTATATGTCATAATAACTACATCCCGACATAAAAAATTATCAGAATTTCTGAAAAAATTATTTTCGTCATATTTCTATTGAAAAAAACCGGACAAAATGATAGTATAGTATAGGAAAAGCGGAGGGGTGTTTTATGGAAGTTAAAAAGATGGAATCGCTTAAAGAACTGTATAAAATCGGCAGAGGTCCGTCGAGTTCTCACACAATGGGTCCCGAAAAGGCTTGCAGAATTTTCAAAAAGCATACTCCGGATGCTGATCGTTTTGAAGCAATTCTCTACGGTTCGCTCTCAAAAACAGGCGTCGGTCACGGTACGGACAGGGTTATCAAGATTACTCTTGATCCGATTCCCTGTGATGTCGTTTTTAATGATGAAGAAATTGAGCTTCCACACCCGAATACAATGGATTTGATTGCCTTTAAAAACGGTGAAGAAATTAACAGAATACGTGTTCTGAGCGTCGGCGGAGGAAAGATCGAAATTATAGGACATAAAAATGTTGATCCCCCGAAAATATATTATATGAACTCATTCCATGAAATTTCCGAGCACTGCAAGCAGAATCATATGAAGCTATGGCAGTATGTTGAGGAGGTCGAAGGCATTGAAATCAGAGATTATCTGATGAAGATTTGGAATCAGATGAAATCGAGTATTCATATCGGACTTTCGACCGAGGGCGTTCTCCCCGGAGGGCTTGAGGTCAAGAGAAAGGCAAAGAGACTTTATTCTCATCAGCATATTGATGAGAGCGCCCAAACAAAGGAAAACCGTGAGGTTTCCGCCTATGCTTTCGCCGTCAGTGAGCAGAATGCAGACGGCGAGGTTATAGTAACCGCTCCGACCTGCGGCTCGGCAGGCGTTATGCCGGCTGTTCTCTACTATCAGCAGATGAAGAGGGGATACAGTGACCTTGAAATTGTCCGTGCGCTTGAAACAGGCGGAATAATCGGTAATCTGATTAAGACCAACGCCTCGATTTCGGGCAGTGAATGCGGCTGTCAAGCCGAAATAGGAACAGCCTGTGCAATGGCTTCGGCGGCGCTCGGCGAACTGTTTTCGCTCGAGATTGACAAGATAGAATATGCGGCGGAGATTGCGATAGAGCATCATCTCGGCTTGACCTGCGATCCGATATGCGGGCTTGTGCAGATTCCGTGTATCGAACGCAACGCAGTTGCGGCAATGAGAGCGATTAACGCTGTCAGCCTTGCGAGCTTTCTCAGTGACACAAGAAAGATTTCCGTTGACGAGGTTATTGAGGTTATGCGAATGACAGGAAAGGATATACCGGGAAGATACAGAGAAACCGCAGAGGGCGGACTTGCGACGTTGAAAATAAAGTGATTGCCGACAAAAATGTGTTGCATTTACTTTTACGGCGTGATAAAATAAAAATATAATTAACGTGACTGCTGAAAACAGCGGTTACAAGAGAGGAGAAGCTATTATGGCATTAAGCGAAAAATTCAAAATTGAGACCAAAATCCCTCACTTGTATCTCAGTGGTTATAAGGGACATTTCGTGGCAGGAAGAAGCCATCTGAATTATTATATAGATATCACATCACAAAAATCTCGTCTTTCAGAGGCAAAGGCTGTTGCAAAGGCAATTGCACCGAATTATAAGCTCCATACGGAGATTGATACAATTCTCTGTCTTGACGGAACCGAGGTTATCGGCACCTGCCTTGCAAGCGAGCTGACAAAGAATGATCTTGCAAGCATCAACGCAAACAGGGAGATTAATATTCTTGCTCCCGAGTATACGGCAAGTAACCAGCTTATGTTCCGTGACAACATCGTTCAGATGATTTCGGGTAAGCGTGTTCTTGTCCTTGCGGCGTCGGTTGTTACGGGAAGTACTGCGCAGAACGCATTTGAAGCAATTCGTTATTATTCCGGTACACCGGTCGGAATCGCATCAATCTTTGCCACAATGAAAGAGTATGAAGATTTCCAGATCGCATCTGTTTTTGATCCTCAGGATCTTCCCGAGTATGAGAGCCATTCGGCTATGGACTGTCCGCTTTGCAAGAAAGGCGAACGCATCGACGCACTGATCAACAGCTTCGGCTGCTCAATGCTTTAAGATGTGAGCTGCAATTATGTAGAATTTATTTAAATAAAAAAACTGTAATTCACAAAGCGTTATGCAAAAGTGGATTACAGTTTTTTGTTGCGATTATTTATTCAATCATTCCGTGGTAACGCAGGGCACGGCATATTTTCTCCTTACAGGCTTCATTCGGATGCGTGAGGGGCAGACGGCAGAAGCCGCTGTCCGTGCCTAATTGCGACATTGCATATTTAACGGGCATCGGATTAACGTCGGCGAAAAGTGCGTTGCAAAGGTCAAGATAACGGAGCTGGAGAGCTGTCGCATAGCCTGAGTCTCCGTCGAGTGCGGCGTCAACAATATCGTGAGCAATCTGCGGCAGAATATTTGAAAGCACCGATACCGTGCCCTTGCCTCCGAGCAGGGTAAAGGCGGCGCCCTGGTCGTCGTTGCCGCAGTATATATCCAATTCGTCACCGCAAAGCATAAGTGTTTTCATCAGTGCGGAAAGGTCTCCGTTGGCTTCTTTTGTTGCCACAACATTTTCAATTTGGCTGAGCCGTTTGTAGGTTTCGGGTTTTATGTTCACTCCCGTTCGTGACGGCACATTATAAACGATTATCGGCTTTGTTACGCTGTCGCTTATGCGTGAATAGTGCTCTACCAAACCCTCCTGTGAGCACTTGTTATAGTAAGGCGTAACTATCAGCAGTGCATCAACGCCGAGCGATTCTGCCGATTGGCTTTTCTTTATTACGTCCTGTGTGTTGTTGCCGCCCGTGCCTGCGATTACGGGCACACGTCCGTCAACCTGCTTAACCGTCGATTTAATTACCTGACGCCGTTCCTTTGAATCAAGTGTTGCACTTTCACCCGTAGTGCCGCAAACAACAATGGCGTCTGCTCCGTTTTCAATTTGAAAATCTATTTGTCTTTTAAGAGCCTTGTAATCCACCTTCCTGTTTTCGTCAAACGGTGTGACAATGGCGCACGCCGTCCCGGTAAAGACCGTTTGTTTCATTAAAACGCCCCTTATATAAAATAAAGACAGGAAAATGAATTCCTGTCTTTTTAACGATATGATGTGTTTATCAGTCCATATATCCCTTTGCACAGAGAAGCTCTGCAAGGAGAACTGCGCCGCCGGCGGCACCGCGGAGGGTGTTGTGTGAAAGGCACACGAACTTATAGTCGTACTGAGTGTCCTCACGGAGTCTGCCGATGCTGACTGCCATGCCGCCCTCGAGGTCACGCTGAAACTTTGTCTGCGGCATATTGTCCTCTGTGAAATAGTGGAGAAACTGCTTCGGTGCGCTGGGAAGTGCAAGCTTCTGCGGCTCGCCCGAGAAGTTTTCCCACACCTTGAGAATTTCTTCCTTTGACGGAGCCTTGTCTGCGAATCTCATGAATACTGCACCCATATGACCGTTTGAAACGGGAACACGAATGCACTGAGCAGTGAAATGCGGCTCTGCTGCGTTGACGATTTTGCCGTCCTCGACCTTACCCCAGATTTTAAGCGGCTCCTGCTCGCTCTTTTCTTCCTCGCCGCCGATGAACGGGATAACGTTATCCACCATCTCCGGCCATCTCTCAAAGGTCTTGCCGGCGCCGGAAATTGCCTGATATGTGCAAACGAGAACGTCCTCAACCTTGTAGCCGGCCTTGTCAAGCGGATAAATCGCCGGAACATAGCTCTGAAGCGAGCAGTTTGACTTAACGGCGATGAAGCCTCTCTTTGTGCCGAGACGCTTTCTCTGATCCGCAATAACCTCTATGTGATCGGCATTGAGCTCGGGAACAACCATCGGAACATCGGGAGTAAATCTGTGAGCGCTGTTGTTTGAAACAACGGGGCACTCTGCCTTTGCGTATCTCTCCTCAAGAGCCTTGATCTCGTCCTTCTTCATGTCAACTGCGCAGAAAACGAAATCAACGAGCGAAGCGATTTTCTCAACATCAGCCGTTGCGTCGTAAACGACAAGGTCAGCCATGCTTTCAGGCAACGGAGTGTCCATGCACCAGCGGCTGCCGAGAGCCTCTTTGTATGTTTTGCCCGCCGAACGGGGACTTGCAGCAACAAGAACAACCTCGAACCAAGGGTGATTTTCAAGCAGGGTCGCAAATCTCTGTCCAACCATGCCGGTAGCTCCGATAATACCTACCTTGTATTTTTTCATTACAAATTCACCTCTTAAATAAATTTTTAAAAATGTGTTGCCATTCGACCGATTATGCAATATAATAATTAATTGTCAACACTTTAAATGTGATGATACCATTTTTTATTATTCAAGTCAAGAGCCAAATGGCCGAAACAGAGGTTTTACAATGAAAAAAAGTGATTTTTATTATGATCTTCCCGAGGAGCTGATAGCTCAGCACCCGATTGAGCCGAGAGACAGCTCAAGGCTTATGCATCTCGATAAAAAAACGGGCGAGGTCGAGCATCTTCATTTTTACGATATAGTCGATCTTCTTCATGAGGGCGACTGCCTTATACTCAATGATACGAGGGTTCTCCCTGCACGTCTTTACGGCGTTAAGGAGGAGACGGGTGCCGTTGTTGAATTTCTCCTGCTCAATCAGCATGACGCTCACACATGGGAGGTCATGGCAGGACCCGGCAAGAAGGCGAAAGAGGGAGCAAAATTTATTTTCGGCGAGGGCATACTTAAAGCCGAGATAAAGGAAGTGCTTGAAAACGGAAACAGGATTGCCGAGTTCTCGTATGAGGGCAATTTCTATAACGTTCTCGACAAAATCGGTGAAATGCCGCTTCCGCATTATATAAAAGAAAAGCTCGAAAATAAGGAACGCTATCAGACTGTCTACTCCAAGGAACTGGGTTCGGCAGCCGCACCGACGGCAGGCTTGCATTTCACTCCCGAGCTTCTGCAAAAAATCAAGGACAAGGGCGTAAAGATAGGTTTTGTAACGCTCCATGTCGGCATAGGCACTTTCCGTCCGGTTAAGACGGAAAACATCGAGGAGCACAAAATGCACTCCGAGCACTATATGATTCCTGCCGAAACGGCGGATATTATAAACGAAACGAAGAAGAACGGGGGAAGGGTCATCGCAGTCGGCACGACCTGCTGCCGCACGCTTGAATCCGTATGTCAGGCGAAGGGCAAGGTCTGTGAATATGACGATTGGACAAGCATTTTTATTTACCCCGGCTATGAATTCAAGTGCATTGACGGTCTTATCACGAACTTCCACCTGCCCGAAAGCACGCTTATCATGCTCGTCAGTGCTTTTTGCGGCTATGAACACACGATGAACGCATATAAAATTGCCGTTGAGGAAAAATACAGATTCTTCTCGTTTGGCGATGCAATGGCTATTCTTTAAGGAGACGGAAAATGGCAGAATTCAAAATTATAAAGCAGTGCGGAGCGGCGCGTCTCGGTGAATTCAAAACGGTTCACGGAACGGTCAAAACGCCTGCCTTTCAGAATGTCGCAACCTGCGGAGCGATAAAGGGTGCGCTTGACGCATATGACCTCAAGGACGTTCATGCTCAGGTTCAGCTTTGCAACACCTATCATCTCCATGTTCGCCCGGGTGATGAGCTTATTAAGGAGCTTGGCGGACTCCACAGGTTCACGGGCTGGGACGGTCCTATCCTGACCGACAGCGGCGGATTTCAGGTTTTCTCGCTTGCAAAGCTCCGTCAGATCAAGGAGGAGGGTGTAACCTTTGCCTCTCACATTGACGGCAGACGTATTTTTATGGGTCCCGAGGAGAGTATGAGAATCCAGTCAAACCTCGCTTCAACAATTGCAATGGCTTTTGACGAGTGCGTTGAAAATCCCTCGACCTACGAATATGCCAAAAAGTCCTGCGAAAGGACTACAAGATGGCTTGTAAGATGCAAGGAGGAGATGGAAAGGCTCAATTCCCTGCACGACACTATAAATAAAAATCAGCTTCTTTTCGGCATCAACCAGGGCTGCGTTTACGACGAGCTGAGAATCGAGCATATGCAGAGAATTGCCGAGCTTGATCTTGACGGCTATGCGATCGGCGGACTTGCCGTCGGCGAGCCGAAAGAGGATATGTACAGGATCATTTCCGCCGTTGAGCCGTATGCGCCGAAGAATAAGATCCGTTATCTTATGGGTGTAGGCACTCCCGGCAACATCATTGAGGGAGTCAGCAGGGGAGTTGACCTTTTCGACTGCGTTATGCCGTCGAGAAACGCACGCCACGGACATCTTTTCACAATGAACGGAATAATCAATATCAACAATGCCAAGTATATGAAGGATGATACACCGATTGACCCCGAGTGTGACTGCCCCACCTGCCGCAACTTCTCCCGTGCATATATCCGTCACCTGTTCAAGGCTGATGAGCAGCTGGCAGGCAGACTGGCTGTAGCTCACAATCTTTACTTCTACAACACTCTTATGGAAAGAATACGTGACGCTATCGAAAAGGGCGAATTTGAGCAGTTCAGAGCAAAATATTCCCCTCTTCTGGCATCAAAACTTTAATTTATGTGATATTAATCCTGCGACTCAGGCGGAATTTGTCCGTTTGAGCCGCTTTTTGTTGACAGTCACAATTATACGGACATATCATAACAAAAATTCTTAAATAGTACACAAAAAAGACTGAACTTTTCTTTTGCGATATGCTATTATAAATGAGTAACGCATCGACCCGATAAAGGAATGAGAAGCCTGTGATTCAGGGATAATAAGGCTCTCAAAAAGGAATGATAATATGTATAAGCTT
>USJJ01000069.1 GCA_900554995.1 uncultured Ruminococcus sp.
GGGACAACGGATATAGAATTATAACGGGAAATTTTCGGTCACGTCTCGGCGAGATTGACCTCATTGCGCAAAAGGGAAGCTATATGTGCTTTGTCGAGGTCAAGACGAGAGGCAGAGATCATATCTATGAAGCAAAGGAAGCTGTTGATTTTTCAAAGCAGGAAAAGCTGATCGCCACATCAAAGCTGTTTATGAAAGCCTATCCGAACAGCAAACAGCCACGCTTTGACGTGTGTGAGGTTTATCTCGATGAGAGTTACAAGCCGATGAAGATCAATTATATTGAAAATGCGTTCTCCGAGAGCGATTAACCGCCTGTTTTTTTCAATATATCATTGAATTGTTTTTTTAGTTATGATACAATAATTTCGGATATACCGAAAAGGAGAGGTAATATGTTTTATACAAGCACAAGAGATAAAAGCATAAAGGTAACTTCCTCACAGGCGATTTCTCACGGCATTTCTGCCGAGGGCGGACTGTTTGTGCCCGAGGAAATACCTCATATCACAATGGACGATATCGTGCGTCTTGCCAACTGCGATTATATAGAGAGAGCAAAAGAGATTCTTTCCCTTTATCTTACCGATTTCACCGCCGAGGAGATTGATTCCTGCGTCAGGGGCGCATACGGCGAGGGCAAATTTTCAAGCGAGAAGATTGCCCCGCTCCACACTCTGACCAAGGGCGTTGAAATTCTTGAGCTTTGGAAAGGACCGACCTGCGCATTCAAGGATATGGCACTTCAGCTCCTCCCCCATCTTCTCACCGTAGCATCTGCAAAGAGTGAGCCGGGCAAGCAGATTGTAATTCTTGTCGCAACCTCGGGAGACACAGGCAAGGCAGCGCTTGAGGGATTTAAAGACGTTAAAAACACGAAAATTCTTGTTTTCTATCCCAATGACGGCGTTTCTCCGATGCAGAAGCTCCAGATGACAACTCAGGAGGGCTCAAATGTCGGCGTTTGCGCTATTGAGGGTAACTTCGACGACGCACAGACGGGCGTTAAGAAGATATTTACCGATAAGGCGGTTGCCGCAAAGCTTGCAGAGCAGGGAATGATGTTCTCTTCCGCAAACTCGATCAACTGGGGACGTCTTGTTCCGCAGATTGTTTATTATGTATCTGCTTATTGCGAGATGCTCAACAAGGGTGAGATTAAGCCGGGCGACGAAATCAACGTCGTTGTTCCGACGGGTAACTTCGGCAACATCCTTGCCGCTTACTATGCAAAGGAAATGGGTGTTCCGATAAAGAAGCTCATCTGCGCATCAAACGCAAACAATGTTCTGACCGATTTCCTCAAAACGGGAACATATAACCGTGTCAGAGATTTCTATACAACTGTTTCTCCGTCTATGGACATTCTTATTTCGTCGAATCTTGAAAGACTTCTTTTCCTGCTCTCCGGTATGAATGATTCAATTGTCAGAGAGTGGATGGGTGAGCTTTCGTCAAAGGGCTCATACAAGGTCAGCGACGATGTTTTTGCAAAGCTCGGCGAGCTGTTCGACGCAGGAAGCTGCGACGATAACGGCACAAAGGCTTGCATTGCAAAGGAATTTAAAGAACACGGTTATCTTTGTGATACTCACACCGCTGTTGCCGTTTCGGTCTATGAGGACTATGCGGAGAGATCGGGCGACTCAACTCCGACCGTGATCGCATCAACAGCAAATCCATTCAAGTTCAGCAAGGCTGTTCTTGATGCGGTTCACCCGGGTATGACGGATAATCTTGATGAGTTTGAGATGGTTCACGCACTCCACGATGAGACGGGCGAGATTTGCCCGCCGCAGCTTGCGAACCTCAAGGGAAAAACTCCGAGATTTACCGGATGCTGCAAGAAAGAGGATATGGAACAGGTCGTATTTGATCTGCTTAAATAAAAGAAAACTGTCGCATTGAGACCACGTGCAAAAAATTGAAGCAATTCGGTCTTAATGTGACAGTTCCTTTGTTACCGCCGAATCAGACGGCGGCTAAAGAAGATTTACTTGCTGACGTCGCTGCTCGGCTCGAAGGTTGCGCAGATTGTTTCGGCGCAGGTGCAGGCACTTGACGGGCCGACTTCAATTTCGCCGGCTACGCACTTGCAGCCCTCTTCGTTGTAAATGCAGTTACAAGCATGGCACTTGATATCTTTGATTTCGTGCTTCATTGTAAATTACCCCTTTTTCAGATTTGTGAAACGTTTCACAGCTATATTATTTGATCATTTGCGTGATTTATTCTTTTTTGAGGAGGTGAAGAAATGTCATTATTTGCTATTGCCGATACGCATCTTTCGTTCGGCACAAACAAACCGATGGACGTTTTCAGCGGCTGGCAGGATTTTGAAAAAAGACTTGAAAAAAATTGGAATGCCGTCGTTACGGATAAGGACGCCGTCGTTATAGCGGGCGATATATCGTGGGGAATGAAGCAGGAGGAAGTTCTTGAGGATTTTCGCTTCCTCGACAGGCTTAACGGAACGAAGATAATTATGAAAGGCAATCACGATTATTGGTGGTCAACAAAAAGCAAAACCGAGAAATTTTTAAAGGAAAACGGAATTGAAAGTATAAAAATTCTCTTTAACAATGCTTACAGGGTCGGTGATTATGCAATCTGCGGAACAAGAGGTTGGTTTTTTGATTGTTCAAAGACCGAGGATCAAAAGGTTCTTGCCCGTGAGGTAGGCAGATTGAGAACGAGCATTGCCGAGGCGAAAGAGCTCGGCGGCGAGGTTATCGCATTTCTTCATTATCCGCCGATCAGCCTCACCGAGACTTGCCACGAGATCTATGATACTCTGGTCGAGGAGGGAATAAAGACCTGCTATTACGGCCATCTTCACGGCAATTCGGTGAACTGGGCGTTCCGTGGCGAGCAGGACGGAGTGAATTTTGACCTGATTTCTGCCGACTACCTCGGCTTTTGCCCGAAACTGATCGCAAAATTCTGAGTTTTCGTATAATAATTATAATGGTATACGGAAATACCTGTAAAATGATCACTTGGCGTTTCCATACACCACACCGTGAGATTTTGAAAAATTTCTTAGGATAAGAACATTGATGTAAATATTACTTATAACAAACAAAGATGAAAATAACCGCCAAACAAGATTTGACGGTTATTTTTCTTTGTATTCGGCGATGTCCTCTAAGTTGCAATTTAAAATTGAGCAAAGCAAGTCAAGCGTATGTGTGCTTACATTTTCATTTTTCCGCAGTCTGTCTAACTGACCCGTGCTAATTTTATATTTCTTAATAAGCGCGTATTGTGAAATACCTTTTTCTTTCATCGTACCCCATAATCTGTCGTACACTATCATTACTTCACCTCTTTTTTATAATTTTAGTATGATAGATTTTTCTTGACAATAGCCCATAAACGGGCTATAATGTTGATACAAAACAACTTGGAGGGAAGTTAAATGAAAAAGTTCATTTCAATTTGGCTTGCTACTACTGTGATAATTATGTCTTTTGCAGGTTGCAGCATAAAAACCGGAAAGTATGTCGGTACGTGGGAAGCGGAAAGTGTGGAAGCTGACGGAACCAAATATTCCATTTCGGAGTATGTTGCAATGGGCGGAGATGAATTCGACAAAGCACAGATGGTAATAAAAGACACGGGAAAAGCCTATCTTTCAGATGCCAATTCGGAGTACGTTGTAGATTGGGCTGCGACGGAAAATGGAATAAAGCTTGGACAGACAGAGTGTGCTTTAATTGACGGAAAAATATGCGTTGAATATGGAGAAAGTAAAGTATATTTTAAAAGAACATCAAAGAATCAGACGATAAAGGGAGAAAACAATGAAAATACAGAGAAAGACACGGAATCTGATGATTCGGCTGTTGCAATAAGAAATTCTCCAGATAAATATACTTGGTATATAAAAAGTTACAAAGGGAAGAATTGCGCTACAATAGGATATACGTCTGTCGGCGGCGACCGATTTGATACTTACGGTGAAAGTTTGCTTGAAATAATTTTTGTTTCAGCCGACGGGACATATATTAACCCGGAATCAGAAAATGATTTAAAAGGTTATGTTGTAACAGATCAAAATATTGCACCAAACTCAGAATTAAAACTAACTTTTCAAAAGGACAGCGACGGAAAAGAGTATGACAGCTTAGTCGAATCGCAAACATATGAAAAAATTGTTCTAAGTGTCAGAAAAATAAATTCAATTAAAAATGATAAGGTGTCACTGCTGAAGATTAACCCTTCACCGAATAAATACACACGGTATATAGAAGATTATCGAGGAAGAAATCTTGCTTCTTGCGGATATACCTCTATGGGCGGAGATTTAATGGATACATACGGAGAGGCACTTGTTAAATTGATTGTTGTTTCCGAAACCGGTGAGTTCGTAGATCCCGAAAAGAAAGATGTCTTGAAGGGATATGTAGTAACGAAACAAAACGTTGCACCGAATACTGAACTTAAACTGGTTTTTGAAAAGGGCAGCGATGGAAAAGAATACGATAATTTAGTAGAAACCCAAAACATAGAGGAAATCGAACTTACAGTGAAGCCGATTAAGACAAGCAAATAATATAGTGATCGTAATTTGTCAATCGTCATAAACCACAATATATGGGTACGGTTTTTGTGCAGAACCGACTATATGGGAAAGTGTGGAGAATTTAAGTTTAAAATCCCCGGAAGCCTTGATACTGCTTGCTTCCGGGGCGTTTTTGTGCCGAAAAAATTTTTGAAAAATATTAAAAAAAGACTTGCAATTTGTAATAAAGTATGATATCATACTCAAGCATGCTATATTATTATGTAGTTTAGTGCGTAGATATGCGTTGATGTGAGAGGTGGCGGCTCATAGAAGTCGGGAATTCTCGCGGAGTATGTCCGATTTAAAACCGGGCGATTTAATAACCTACAACACGGGTTTGCTATCCCTTAGCAAATCTGCGTATGTATGTGCGTTTAAGACCTTAAATGCACTATCCCGGAAACTAACCCATTTCCGGTTTTTAAATGCAGAGGGTGGAAACACCCGGAAACGTTGCGAAATTAGGTTTTAAACGTTGCCCGCCAAACTTTGTAAGGAGGCAAAATCATGGCAGTAAAGGGAAAAATCAGAATCAGATTGAAGGGCTATGACCACAATCTCGTTGATAAGGCAGCGGAGAAGATCGTTGAGACTGCTAAGCGTACAGGCGCTCAGGTTTCAGGTCCCGTTCCCCTTCCGACAGAGAAAGAGGTCGTTACAATCCTTCGTGCTGTTCACAAGTACAAGGACTCCAGAGAGCAGTTCGAACAGCGCACACACAAAAGGCTTATCGACATCATCAGACCGTCAGCCAAGACTGTTGACGCTTTGAGAGGTCTTGAGCTTCCTGCCGGCGTAGAAATTGAAATCAAGCTTTGATTTTACGCTAACAGGTCAAGTTGGCGCAGTTGCCAACCAATAACCTATAAGGAGGAAAACTTATATGAAAAAGGGTCTTATCGGAAAGAAAATCGGTATGACGCAGATCTTCGACGAAAAGGGTAACGTAATTCCCGTAACAGTCGTTGAAGCAGGTCCGTGTGTAATCACACAGAAGAAGACGATCGAGAATGACGGCTATGAGGCTGTTCAGGTCGGCTTCGGTGACGTAAAGGCACAGAGAGTCAACAAGGCTATGAAGGGTCACTTCGCAAAGAACGATGTTGCTCCCAAGAAGGTACTCAAGGAGTTCCGTCTCGAGAGCATTGCAGATGTTAACGTAGGCGATATCCTCAAGGCCGATGTGTTCGCAACAGGCGACAAGGTTGACGTTATCGGCACAAGCAAGGGTCACGGAACAGCAGGTTCCATCAAGCGTTGGAACTTCTCAAGACTCAGAGAGTCCCATGGTACAGGTCCCGTTGCAAGACATGCCGGTTCATTGGGTGCTTGTTCAACGCCTTCCCGTGTTTACAAGGGAAAGAAGCTTGCAGGTCACTACGGTGTAGACCGCACCACAGTTCAGAATTTAACTATTGCTAAGGTTGACGTCGAGAACAACCTCATCGCCGTTAAGGGCGCAATTCCGGGCCCGAAGGGCGGAATCGTTGTTATCGCCGATGCCAAGAAAGCGTAACGGAAGGAGTGTTAAAGTATGCCTAATGTATCAGTATTCGATATGAACGGTAAAAAGGTCTCCGATCTTGCTCTTGCAGAGTCTGTTTTCGGAATCGAGCCGAATTCTTATGCTATGCACCTTTGCGTAGTTAACTATTTGGCAAATCAGCGTCAGGGCACACAGTCAACCCGTACACGCTCAGAGGTAAGCGGCGGCGGCAAGAAGCCGTGGAAGCAGAAGGGTACAGGTCGTGCACGTCAGGGCTCAACAAGAGCTCCTCAGTGGACACACGGCGGTATCGCACACGGCCCCAAGCCGAGAGAGTACGGCTTCTCAATCAACAAGAAGGTAAGAAGACTTGCTATGAAGTCTGCTTTATCTTCAAAGGTTGCAGCAGAGGAGCTTGTAGTTCTTGACGATCTCAAGCTTGACGCAATCAAGACTAAGGAAGTTGTAAAGGTTCTTACAGCTCTTGAAACAGGCAAGAAGGTTCTTCTCGTTCTTCCGGAGAACAACGACGTTCTTTACAGAAGCGCAAGAAATATTGCCGGTGTTAAGGTTTCAACCGTAAACACATTGAATGTTTATGACATTCTTAATTGTGACACAATGCTCGTTCTTAAGGACAGCGTTGCAAAGATTGAGGAGGTATATGCATGAGTAAAGCAGCACAGGACATAATCCTCCGTCCGATTATCACTGAAGAGAGCATGCTCGGCACCGCTGATAAGAAGTACACCTTCTCGGTTGCCAAGGATGCAAACAAGATCGAAATCGCAGCAGCCGTTGAGGAGCTTTTCGGCGTAAAGGTAGCTAAGGTCAACACCATCAACTGCCTTGGCAAGCTTC
>USJJ01000070.1 GCA_900554995.1 uncultured Ruminococcus sp.
TTCACCGCTCGTAAGATTACAGTCGGCTTCAAGCCACATCGACCCCTCAAGCTCAATGCGTTTTTCCTTGACAAGTTTTTTAATCTCGTCATACATTTCGGGGCTTTCCTCTTTGAGAAATTTCAAAAGCTGCGGCTGACTTGACATAAATTTATAATCGGGATATTTTTTCATCATCTCGATAACACTGCCGAATGTACGCTGAACCTTTTCCCTCGTCTGGTCAAGGGTCCAACGCCACGCAACGTCAATATGAGTGTGTCCGATTACGCTGACCTTAATATCCTGACCATGACAATATTTACCGTAAAACTCCGTCATAAGATATTCGTTTGCCGCATCAACGGAACGAAGGAACTCCTCCGACATCGGAGCACACCAGTTTATATAATTGATTGCCGTGTTGAGGTATTCCCTGACCTCGGCATATTCTTTTGTACTTTCATCCGTGTAATATAGTATTCTGTAAGGCGCCTTGAGATTATAATAAAGCGTCTCAACCGCACGGTTGAATTCGCAAAGCTGAGCAAAGAAGTCCGTCCTTTTTCCCGATGGCTGAGAATAAGCATAAACATGAACATCATAGCCATCCTTGCTGCCGTCGAGCTTGACATAGCGGTGTTTCGTGTCCATTCCGCGTATGAGCTTGCCGTCGAGGTAAACCATAAACTGCGGCTCCCAGTCCTCGTCGTGAACATCGGTCGAAGAAACATAAAGTTCAAGATCCCTTCCCTTAAGCTCCTGCGGAATATCAATATGCCTGAAGAACCATCTGTGCTCCTCGGGCTTCATTCCCCAGCGCTCGGTCTCGCCGAACTCACGCCATTCACCCTCGCCGAGTGATGGAACCTTGTTGCCCTTTTTATAGCCGCACTCCATCGTCTGCCAACCGTTTATCGGTACCCTGACGGGAGTGATATATTTTTCAAGCTGATTTATCACTTCGCCTATTCGCTTATCAAGGAAATTGTTCATTTGTCGCTCCTCAGAATAATTTATAGATTTTTTCTATTTCCCCCGATTTTGAAAAATCGGTGTTTTTTATGTTATCAAGTATCTTTTTCTGAAGCGCCTTATCGTTTATAAAATGTATAAGCCCCTCGGCGCATTTTTTATTTTCAAGCGGGACGATTACGCCGTCGGTTCCGTTTTTTATCTGGCTTGCCGCCGTGGCATAATCCGTTACGGCAACAAGTTTGCCGAGTATCAGTGCCTCATTGACCGTTACGGCGTTTCCCTCGTAGCGTGACGGTTGAATATAGAAATCGCACGCCTTAAAATACGGATAGGGATTAGTCTTTTTGCCGAGCAGAATAACCCTGTCTTGCATTCCGTATTCGTCGATTTTTTTCCTGACAAGCCCCTCGTCCGTACCGTAACCGATGATATACCATTTCACGTTATCAAGCATTGAACAAATCTCGGGAACATTGTCAAAGTTTTTTGCGTCACAGAATCGACCGACCGAAAGGAACTTCACGCTTCCGTCATCGGGCATCTCGTTCCGAACGTCAAATTTCTCTGCCTGCGCTTTAATAAACTCGGCAGGATGAATGTTTTCAATCAGTTCAATTCTGTCTGCAAGACTCGGAAATTTCTTCAAAAAAGCGTCCTTAACGCTCTCGGAAATCGCAATTATTTTATCGTAAGCCGACCACATTTTCAGCTCGGACTCAACGTCAATCTCAATATAAGAATAGTCCGTGTGAATCCAGGCAAGCTTCTCCTTTGCCCTCGTCTTTTTCGCCGCAAAATAATGCGGAGTCAGAAAGCTGATAACGACATCATATTCCTTGTCTGAAATCATCGGCATATAACGCTCGGTATACTTATGGCTGTACTCGACAAAAACATATTCACTGCTTTTAAAATGATGTCCGGCGGCAAATTCCTCCGCCTTTTTCCTGCCCTCATATCTTCCGATCGCAACGCCGAAAGCGCCTTTTTTTATAACATCCGCGAACGGCACTGCAAGCGATGAATACTTCCTGTTTTCCGGCAGAAGATTGACCCTTTTCGGAATATATTGCATCAGCTCACCCGTATGACGGAGAAGAAAGAGATCGACATTGTATTGATCGTAATCAACGGAATTAAGCAAGCCTATCAAGGCTCTTTCCGCACCGCCGATCTCCATACAATGGCTCACAATAAGTATGTTCTTCATAGCCTTCCTCCGCCTCGGTGAAATAAAAAAACACGCTATAAAATTACCTTTTATTATACCGATTTAACAACATAATGTCAATAAATCTTTCGACAAAATCCGAACTTTTTTATCATTGATAAATTATCTGCCGAAAACTCGGAAGATAATGTCGGCAATCTTATTTATGAAATCAATTGTCAATTTAAGGATCTTTTGAATCGCGGCAACGAACGGGTTTGTACCCTCTTCCTTTATTCCGTAGCCGGGGATCGTTCCGTCACGGTTTTCAACGCCGTCGACCTCACCGATGTAACCGCCCCAAAGACTGTAAGCTATTGCAAGAGCTTCCTTCTCCTCGGGAGTTGCAAACCCGTACTTTTCACTGAACGCCTTGAATGTGTTGTTGGCAACTCCGCCCTGACAGCCGAGCTTATGAGAAGGTCGTTTGCGTTCGAGAGCATATTGCTGTCAGCCGTCGACGCAACGGATTTGCGGACAGTAAACGCAAGCAATCTTATAAGAACAGTGAAATCATCCGAGCCGAGATTATATCTCTTATCACCGATTTTACATCTGAGCTGAGCCAGCGTAATTGCATCGTTAAGAGTTTTATATTCGCTATCCGGAATCTCAAGTCCGTATTCAGCCGCCTGCTCCTTTATTCCGCCCTCGCCGTAAACAGGAATGTCTGACATTTCCTTAATCGTATCCGTGACGGGCTTGATCTTCTTATAAAGTGCGCTCGACTCGTCAATTCCGAGTGATTCAGGCGATATATTCTCTCTTAGATCCTCTGAATACTCCTTGTAAGACATACTCCACGTGTATGTCTGAAGATCGTTTTTCATCATATCAATCTCTTCCTGTGTAAAGCCCTTGCAAACCTTTGCAAGACTGTCGGCGTCAATATGATTGATCTTTTTTGTCTCATATTTTATTTCGCTGTTCGTCATATTGATAAACTTGTATTCGGCGGGAAAATTTCCGAGACTTGACATTGAAAAATCGTAAATCGTATTCCCGAGGAAGCTCGTATATGACTTTGTGTTCGTGCAATGTGTGTGACCCGTGAAAACGAGCTTAACACCCAGATCGGCAAGAAGTCCCGCAAAAGAATACGGCGTGTTGACAACGTAATTTTTTTCATTAAGTTTCTGGAACGGATTATGCTCAAGAAGATTGTGGTGCATAATCATTATTACTTTTTTGCCGCGCTTGGTTGCAGCCTTAATCTGCTTAACCGTCCAGTCCATTCTTGATACATCATTGCTCGGTACAACTCTGTATCTTTCGTCACAGGAATCAAGCGCAACGAGAGTGTATTCATCGTTGAGGTCTGTGCTGTATGAACAGGTGCCCTCATCGGTGGAGATCGCCTTATCGTAGCCAAATTCATAGTATATTTCCGTGAACTTTTTGTGGTCGCCCGGCATATCCTTTGCATTGTCGTGATTTCCGTTGATAACATAGACCTGCTTGCCTGTTTCCTGCTCAAATTTTCTGAATTTCGCAGCAACGGTTTCGTGCTCGGAAACATAGTCCCTGCCGTGGGTTGCAAGATCGCCGGTCACAAGAACAAATTGACATTCGGGATTTTCGGCACATTCCTTGAGAAATTCATCAATTATGTAGCCGCTCTGATTGGTAAGCGATTCACTTTCCGAATTAAAGGTGGTTACCCAGCCCTCGTCGGCTAAGGTTGTTCCTTTTTGCTTAACAGGGTGAACATAGTGAATATCCGAAGCAACGGCAAAGCCCGTAGCCTTTTCGGAATCGTCCGCCGATGCGGATATCACAAAGGACGAACCCAAAACCACTATTACCGAAAGAATGATGCATAAAACTTTTTTAATCATTGTAAATACCTCCCAAATATATAAGGTATGGTAGCAAACTGGGGCGACATTGTCAACAGTTAATCTGACAATTCCGAACCAATCAGTCATTATAATTTCAAATAAGACTTAAAACGGCAAAAAGTATAAGAAAAAAAGTCGTAAAAGCGCAAATGTTAACAGTTTGTTCACACTTTTTCAACATTCTTAAGATAGTGATATAATATTATACTCATGGAGATAGTTATCTCTATTTTCATTTTTATTTTCTCTTTCCCTTGAACGGTTCGATGCTGCACACATCGGGCCGTTCCCCCTTTTTAGCAGAAAAAGCATCCCGTACTGCAATTATCGGTAATTGCTCAAGGGATGTTTTTTTGTGCCGCCGAATCAAGACCGCCTATGGCAATCATTTCCTATATACAAATGTATAACGGTTGCTTATTGACACAAAAAACAAAATGATTTATAATCAAATTATGATAGAAAGCTGTTGTCAGAATAAATATAAAGGAGAAGTTGAAATGAAAAAAATTTTATCTTTGGCACTGGCACTGTGCGTTATGCTTACGGTGTGTAGTACAGGTCTTATGTCAATTACGGCTTCTGCGGCTCAAAAAATCGACGGATCGGAGGTAACGTGGAGCTTTGACGATATGACAAAGACGCTTACCTTTGACGGCAAGGGAGATATCCCCGATTTTGACGAGTACAGAGACGAGGACGGAAACAGCAAGCTGCCCTGGGGCGGAATTGACTTTGAAAACGTTGTTTTCGGCGAAGGAGTAACGGGAATCGGCAATTATGCTCTTTACCGCAGTCTTTTCCTTGAAAGCATCACCCTGCCCGAAAACATTGTAAAGATCGGCAAGGGAGCTTTCCTTAACTGTAAGGTGCTCACAAGTGTGACGATCAACGGCAAGATCACGCAGATTGCCGACCATACATTTTCATCCTGTTCGCTTCTTGAAAATGTTGTTCTTCCCGACACGATAACCTCGGTGGGCGTGAACTCATTCTATAAATGCTCATTGCTCAAGACGATTAACCTTCCCGATTCGGTTAAGACGATCGGCGAATCCGCTTTCGGTCAGAGTATACAGCTTGCGTCGTTCAAGGCTCCGGCATCGCTTGAGTCGATCGGCGACAGAGCCTTTTACTGTTGCGAAAACCTTAAAAGCGTCGATCTCGGCGATAAGATTGTTTCAATAGGTATTTCGGCGTTTGACGGCTGTGAAAAGCTCGAATCCGTTTCTTTCCCGAGCAGCTTAAAAAAGATTTCCGAGGCGGCTTTTTCAGGATGCACAAAGCTCGGCGAAGTTAATTTCTCCGACGGTTTGGAAACAATTGATGCGGACGCATTTTATCTTTGCAAGTCGCTTTCATCCGTAACTATCCCCCGTACCGTTACATCAATCGGCAAGCAGGCGATCGGATATGGCAGAGGCGGAAACGTTATTGACGGATTTACAATCACAGGCTATGAGGATACCACGGCTCAGAGCTACGCAGACGAGAACGGCATTACGTTCAATTCACTCGGAAAGTATGTCCCGATGAGCGGAACAATCAGCGACACTCTCACGTGGAAAATCGACGAAAACGGCACATTGATTTTTGAGGGCAGCGGTAAAATCGGCGATTACAGTCTTGATAATCTTCCCGAGTACCTGCTTGCCGAGCCGACGGCAATTGAGCTCAGCGACGGAATCACGTCGATCGGCGCATATGCATTCTTTGGATTCGAGGGCCCGGTATTTATTCCCGAGACAGTTACAAACATCGGCAACCACGCTTTCGGTTATTATTACAATGAGGATGGCGCCGAGGCAGTAAATTATGACTTCATAATTATGGGATATAAGGACACAACAGCAGAGCAGTATGCCGCTGAAAATGAAATCCAGTTTTTCGAGATTATGTTTGAGGGTGAATGCGGCGAAACCGCAAAGTGGAGCTATGACGTTGAGACCTTAACGCTCACGATCAGCGGAACAGGCGCAATGGCGGACTCCTCCCTTGAAAAAATCCCGTATTATTTGATTTATCCTATTGAAAAGATCGTTGTCGAGGACGGAATAACCAAGATCGGCGATTACTCATTTATTGCGCTTGACAATGCGGATACGGAAAACAACGTTAAGGTTACATTGCCGAAGAGTGTTTCCGAAATCGGCGAACACTCAATAGGCTATATCCTTGTCGAGGGCGAGGAAAGATATACGGAGGAGCTCAACAAGAATTGCACAATTGAGGGCTTCACAGACAGTGCCGCAGAAAAATATGCGGCGGATAATGAGCTTACCTTTATAAAACTCGATCCCGTTGATCCTCCTGCACCTACCGACCCCGATCTCACATTCAAGCTCAACGAGAATGCCGAAATTTGCACGTTTGATGAGGGAAACAAGATCATCACCGTATATGACAAAAGCGCAACACTCGACAAGATTCTTGCAGGTTTCACTGTTGGCAAAAACCTTTCGGTTGCACCGATTGAAAAAATCGCCACAGGCGCAGAACTCATAACGAAAAACGGCGACGAAACGGTTGAAACATACACAATCGTTGTTATCGGTGATGTCAACGGCGACGGCGAGGTTAACTCAATGGATGCTCTGGTAATTCTTCAGCACTCGGTTGAGGAGATTCAGCTTACAGGTGCGACTCTTCTTGCCGCTAACATTGATTCGAGCGACAAGGTCGATTCCTCGGACGCTTTGGCGGTACTTCAGATCTCCGTTGAAGAGAAAACGCCTGCCGATTACTTCCCGAAAGAAACTCCCGACGTTCCGGAATCTCCCGACGTTCCGGAGACACCGGACGTACCCGAAAAACCCGACGTACCCGAAACACCCGACGTACCCGAAACACCCGACGTACCCGAAACACCCGACGTACCCGAAACA
>USJJ01000071.1 GCA_900554995.1 uncultured Ruminococcus sp.
TTTCGAGAGCCGCCTTGAGAGCCTTGATCTTCGGCTGATTTTCGCTGCCCTCTTTGACTGCGAGGATGTTGCTGTATGCCGATGCAGAACCCTCAATGATAAGCGAATCCTTTACCGGGTTGAGCTTTGCGGAAATTGCATAGTTTGAATTGATGATTGCGTAATCAACGTCCTTGAGGGTGTTGGGAATCTGAGCTGCCTCAACCTCTCTGAACTCGATGTTGTGCGGGTTTTCTGCGATGTCCTGGATTGTTGCGGTGATGCCTGAGCCGTCCTTGAGCTTGATGTAGCCCTTTTCCTGGAGGAGGAGAAGCGCTCTTGCTTCATTGGTTGCGTCGTTCGGAACGGCAATTGTGATTGAGCCGCTCTTGCTGCTTGAGCAGCCTGCGAACAGGCTGAGCACGAGGATTACTGCGAGTAAAAGTGAAACTATCTTTTTCATAATATTTTATCTGCCTTTCTTCAATTAAATCTTTAATATTTTATCAGCTATTGTTCGATCTGTCAACAGCGGCACATTCGCCCGAATCTGAAGTTTTCTCTAAGAAGAGATGTAAATCTTTTTAACATACCCCAAAACCTCCGATATAAAAATAAAAACCGAAAACCTTTTTCGAGGTTCTCGGTTAAATCCGTTATTTCGTAAAATCAGAAATGAGAACGCATCGAAAAAATGGCATAACAAGAAGTGCGCATACAAATGCACATTTCGGTGGCGGTATAGGTTGTTGTGAATACCTTTGCCATAATGCGGTTCTCCTTTCTTTTAACTACCCGTCAAGTAGGTTGCTGATATAATATCACTCCGAATTGTATTTGTCAACCCTTTTTTGAAAATTTTTTATTTTTCTTTGCCTTTATTTTCTTATTGTCGGTGAATCGGCGCTGTGATATAATGGTTACGGCTTGACATTTTTGTGACATTTTTGACGTTGTTTTTCGGTGAAAGAAATGCCGCAGGATAATATAATGGTTTTGTAAACCGAGAAAAAGGGGGATAATTATGGGTCATTCAATTTATATTGCGGACGATGAGGAAAATATAAGAGACCTTATAAAGAGCTTTCTGGAGAGCGACGGATATACCGTTTCTGCTTTTGCGACCGGCGACGAGCTTGCCGAGGCGTTTGAAAAGGAACCTGCCGACCTTGTAATACTCGATATTATGATGCCGGGCACGGACGGACTGACTCTTTGCAAACAGCTCAGGGAAAAATCAAGCGTCCCGATAATTATTCTGACAGCCAAGGATTCCGAATACGACTATGTTCACGGAATTACGATCGGCAGCGACGACTATCTGACGAAGCCGTTCAGACCGACTACGCTTCTGATGCGTGTGCGCTCCCTTCTTCGGCGTATGGATATGAATGAGAGGTCGGATCAGTATGCAAAATACAGCGAGAGAGACGTCAAGGTAGGCGATCTGACATTCTCGGTGGAAAGAAATGAGATTTTCTGCGGCAGCAGGCCTATCAAATTGACCCGCACCGAGCTGAAAATGCTCTCATATATGATGCAGAATCCTCAAAAAGCATATTCAAGGGACGAGCTTCTCAATGCGATCTGGGGATACGACACCAAGGTGGAGACGAGAGTTACCGACGAAACGCTCCGCCGCATACGCAAGCAGCTTTCACTCTGCGGCAGCAATGTCAGTGTGAGAACAATGTGGGGCTTCGGCTACCGTATTGAGGTTAACGGTGACGAGAAATGAAGCATATAAAACTGAGAATACTCTGTATAATCTGGGCTTCTGTGCTGATGATATTCGCCGTGTTTGTCGGCGTAATCAACCTGGCTGTTCCGTCTCACTTTGAAAAAGAGGCAAGAAACGCCCTTGAATATGAGATGAAATATATTGATAAGGTGAAAGAGAGCGACGGTGACAACGAAAGTATGGAGGATGAGGAATATTACGGAACATTCCTCAGCGGGAATATCAGATTCATTGATTTCTACGACGAGGGCTACTCCGTTTCCGACTCCCTTGAAAAAAAGATCGAGGTAAATTCGTCCGAGCAGAACGACGAGGCCGAAATAAGAAAGAAGTACAGCATCAACGACCTGAAAAACGGTGATATAAAAACCTTTAAAACAGCCCGTGGATATTATGTACTCGTCAAATACTACGACGCATTGACCCTTGACGGAACGTATCAGTCGACGGTGATGTATATCAACATTCAGCCGCTTGTCAACTATATGCGGTCGCTCAACTGGCTTCTTGCAATTATTTTTGTTGCGGTTATGGCGGTTATGACGCTGATCGGATACAAGCTCGGCGAGAGGATAGAGGAGGATCAGGAGACAAACCGCAAGTTCTTCCAGAACTCATCCCACGAGCTGAAAACGCCGCTGATGGCAATACAGGGCTATGCCGAGGGAATACAGCAGGGCGTCGTCGATATCCCGTCCTCGGCGGAGATAATCATTCGCGAGAGCGAAAAGATGACGGATATGATCGACGGTATGCTCTCGATTTCAAAGATTGACTCAAATCAGCTCACGCTTAATTTCACAACCTCCGATCTCCGTGAGATTCTCTATGACAGCCTGCGCTGTGTCGAGCCGATTCAGCAGCAGAAGAACATTACAATAACTCCGCTGTTCACGGAGGATCCCATCTGGGTTCACTGCGATGAAACTCAGCTTTCAAAGGTTTTCACAAATGTGCTGATGAACGGAATACGGCATTGCAACAGCACCGTCGTCATCACCTGCACAACGGAGGAAAAGGAAGCCGTTGTCAGAGTCAGCGACGACGGAAACGGAATTGCACGGGAGGATCTGCCTCATATCTTCGACCGGTTCTACACGGGCACGAACGGCAGTACGGGAATCGGACTTGCGCTGTCGAAGGAGATCCTCAATCTCCATAAGGGAAGTATAAAGGCATATAACGAGGTCGGAGCGGTCTTTGAAATAAGACTGCCGATTTCAAAAAATTAAGGCAATACCGAACAAATTGCCGTGAGGAATGTATTTATGAAATTCAGAAAAGAAAGGGTGAGCTGAATAATGTCTGTCGGTTCACTTTTTTCACCGTCGGGTTCGGCGGCTTTGACATCGTTTTTCAGTGCGGAATATCTTGCGATTTTCCTGCCGTTGGCGCTGATCCTCTATGCGGCGGCGCCGAAGAAAATCAGGAGATATGTCCTGCTTGCGGAAAGCTGTCTCTTCTACCTGATGATAAGCGGCAAGCTGATTCTGTACCTGATAATGTCGGCGGTTTCCGTCTACGGTTTCGGGCTTTGGATTAAAAAGCTCAATGATCAAAAGAGCGATGCGATAAAGGGCGCCGAGCGTGAAGAAAAAAAGAAAATCAAACAAGTCTACAAGAAAAAAACACGTCTTGTCCTTGCCCTTGCGGTGCTGATTCATATCGGCGGACTGCTTGTGATTAAATATTCCGACTTTGCGGCAGGTAATATCAACTCATTTTTTGAAATGATGAATGTCGGCGCTCGGATTTCGATACCGAAATTTATAATGCCGATCGGAATTTCATTTTTTACATTGCAGGCGGTGTCGTATCTTGTCGATGTTTACAGGAACACGGTCGATGCGGATCGCAATTTTCTGAGGGTTTTTCTCTGGATGGCGTTCTTCCCTCAGATCGTCGAGGGACCGATCTGCCGCTATTCGCAGACTGCCGACGGGATATGGAAAGCAGATGGCATAAAGTTCGACAATCTTACGCTCGGATTGCAGCGTATCCTTTACGGAATGTTGAAAAAAATTGTCGTCGCCGACCGTCTCAACTCGCTGATCAACAACGTTTTCACGGACTACACTCAGTACCGTGGCGGCGTGATCGCACTGGGCGCGGTTTGCTACACCGTTCAGCTTTATATGGAGTTTTCCGGCTCGATGGATGCGGTGATCGGCACGGCGCAGATATTCGGCATTGATTTGCCCGAGAACTTCCGCCGCCCGTTCTTTTCAAGGACGATTACGGAGTTCTGGAAAAGGTGGCACGTTACGCTCGGTGAATGGCTGAAGGATTACATTTTCTATCCGATCACAATGGCAAAGCCGATGCAGAAGCTCACAAAATCGGCAAGGAAAAAGCTCGGCAACCATTTCGGACCGCTGTTGGCGGTGAGCGTTGCGCTCTTCTGCGTGTGGTTCGCGAACGGACTGTGGCACGGTGCGGCGTGGAGCTATATTTTCTTCGGAATGTACCATTTTGCGCTGATACTGATCGGCAAAATCCTCGCTCCGCTTATCAACGGCGTCAACGGACGGCTTAAAACGAACACAAAGTCAAAGCCGTATGAGGCAATGCAGATCATACGAACCGACATTCTGGTTGTTATCGGTGAGCTTTTCTTCCGTGCAAACGGACTGAGAGCCGGAATGAATATGTTCCGAAAAATGGTTACGGACTTCAGCTTTGCCGATTTCGGCGGCGGACTTTTCAAAAGACTCGGCGTCGATTACGCCGATCTTCTGATCGTCGGCGTGACGGTAGTGATTGTTTTTGTTATCAGCGTGATTAACGAAAAGGGCTATTGCGTCAGGACGGAGCTGAAAAAGAAGAACATCGTTCTGCGCTGGTGCGTGATTTATGCGATGATAATGTATCTTGTGATTTTTGGCGCATACGGCGTCGGATATATGTCGGTTGATCCGATCTATGCGAATTTCTGATTTCAAGAGGAGTGTCTTATGAAAAAGGTTTTCAGAAATATAATATGCAGCGTCCTTTTTCTGTCGATACTTTCGGTATTGCTGATGACGGCATCGGCGATTATGAAGCCGGGCAAGCGTGCGGGTGTGAACTCTCTTGAGGATCCGCTGACAAACGGAGTCCTTGCCGAAAGAAAGAACACGGTTGATGTGCTGTTCCTCGGCGACAGCGAGTGTTACAGCACGTTCATTCCGCTGAAAATATGGAATGATCACGGGATAACGTCCTATGTCTGCGGAACGACGGAGCAGGTGCTCAGCTTTTCGTATGAGCTTTTGACCAAGGCGGAAAAGAAGCAGAACCCGAAGATTGTTGTGCTGGAGACCAATACGGTTTTCCGTGAGGTAACGAACACAAAGGCGTTTATCAATAAGGCGGAGGGACTTTTTTCCGTATTCAAATATCACGACCGCTGGAAAAATCTTCAGCCGAAAAGCTGGCAGATTAATGAAAATAAAATCTACGACGAGCGCAGCAAGGGTTACCTCTTCAACACAACTGTCAACGCCGCCTCAACTCAGGGCTATATGACCCCGACCGACGAAAAGGAGACGATCCCGACCGATAACGTCAAGTATATTAAAAAGATCAGGGACTATTGCAGGAAGAACGACGCCGAGCTTGTGCTTGTGAGCGTGCCGAGCACGAAGAACTGGAACTATGCGAAGCACAATGCGATTGCGGAGCTTTCGGACAATCTCGGAATAGAGTATGTGGATATGAACACCCTGCAAAAGGAAATTCCGATCGACTGGAAAAACGAGACAAGGGACGAGGGGGATCATCTCAACTATTACGGAGCGGTCAAGGCGACGTCATATATGGGAAAGTATTTTGAGGCGAGCGGACTCTTTGAAAACAAGAAGAACGAACCCGAGTATGCCGAATGGAATCGCTTTGCCGCAGATTTCTACGCCTCGGCGGGAGATTCGGCGGTTTAAAAATTCTTTGCAATTTTTGCGGTATTTCATTCGTGTTATATATGATTTGCACTTGTCTCGGGAAGTAATATGTGGTATTATGTAAAATAACAATGAGTAAGGATATGTGTTATGGATATTAATGTGCTTGAATGGCTTGAAAGAACAGCCGAAAAACTTGCCGATAAGACGGCGTTTTCCGACGAGAACGGATCACTGACCTTCGGCGAGGTGAAGTCCTATGCCCAAAGCATAGGAACAGCTCTTTGCGAAAAGGGAGTATACAGGCAGCCTGTCGCCGTTTTCTCGGGCAGACATATTATGACGGTTGCCGCTTTCCTCGGCGTTGTATACAGCGGATGCAGCTATGCACCGATCGACAGCAAGCTCCCGAGAGCAAGGATCGACAGCATACTTGAAACTCTCGCCCCGTCGCTGATCCTTACGGACAGGGATAATTATGATTTTGTCAGGGGTCTCGGCTTTGACGGCGAAAGCGTTGTTGTGATTGAGGACGCCGCCGAGCACGCCGCAGATACCGAAAAACTTTCGTATGTCCGCAGGTTTGCGAACGAGAACGATCCGCTCTATATAATTTTCACCTCGGGATCGACAGGCAGACCTAAGGGCGTAATAACATCGCATCATTCGCTGATGTGCTATATCGAGGCGTACACCTCGGTGATGAAAATCGACGGGAGCGACATTCTCGGAAACCAGTCGCCGCTTGACTACATTGCGGCGATCCGTGACATTTATATTCCGCTTCTCTGCGGCGCTTCAACGGTTATAATTCCTAAGGTTTGCTTCTCTTCGCCCGCAAAGCTGTTTGATTTTATGAATCTTGAAAGGATCACATCGGTCGGCTGGAGCGTTTCGGCTCTGACCGTTCCGACATCTCTCGGAGCCTTTGAACACGGCAAGCCCGAGCACCTTAAAAAGGTCTGCTTCTCGGGCTCGGTAATGCCGGGTAAGTGCCTTAAGGAGTGGCAGGAGAATCTGCCCGACACACTTTTTGTCAATCAGTACGGTCCCACGGAGGCGACCGCATCCTGCACCTATTATGAGGTAAAGAAAAGGGTTGAGGATTCAACGGTTCTGCCGATCGGCTTGCCGTACAGGAACTATAACGTTTTCCTGCTCAATGAGGATGACACGCCGACAAAGCAGGGGGAAGAGGGCGAGATCTGCGTCAGCGGACCGATTCTTGCGCTCGGATATTATAACGACCCC
>USJJ01000072.1 GCA_900554995.1 uncultured Ruminococcus sp.
GCAAACGGCATTGAGCCCGAATCGAACCAGCAGTCTATAACCTCGGGCACTCTGTGCATCTGCTTGCCGCAGTGGGGGCACTTTATGGTCACCGCGTCGATATACGGGCGGTGCAGCTCAATATTATCGGGGCAGTTATCTGACATTTCCTTTAATTCCGCAATACTGCCTACAGAGTGCATATGCCCGCACTCGCATTGCCAAATATTAAGCGGCGTACCCCAATAGCGGTTGCGCGAAATGCCCCAATCCTGAACATTTTTAAGCCAATCGCCGAAACGGCCCTTGCCTATGCTTTCGGGAATCCAGTTAATAGTGTCGTTATTGCGGATAAGGTCGTCGCGCACATCGGTCATTTTTATAAACCACGATTCGCGCGCATAGTAGATAAGCGGGGTATCGCAGCGCCAGCAATAGGGGTAATCGTGCTCGAACTTGGGCGCGTCGAAAAGCAAGCCCTTTTCGTCTAAATCCTTTAAAACAAGCGGATCGGCTTTCTTTACGAATATGCCGGCATACGGAGTCTCCTCGGTAAGATTTCCCTTACCGTCAACAAACTGAACAAACGGCAGGTCGTAGCGTCTGCCTACCTTTGCGTCGTCCTCACCGAATGCGGGCGCTATATGAACTATGCCCGTACCGTCGGTCATGGTAACGTAGGTATCGCAAACAATGTAATGACCCTTTTTATTCTGCTTTTCGCAAACGGGCTTTACGCAATCGAAAAGCGGCTCATATTCTTTATATTCAAGCTCGCTGCCCTTGTATTCCTCAATAATTTCATAAGCGGGCTTTTCTTCTGTTGCCAGCTTGCCCAGCACCTTATCAAGCAGCGCCTTTGCCATATAGTAGGTGTAGCCGTCCGCCGCCTTTACTTTGCAGTAGGTTTCCTCGGGGTTTACGCAAAGCGCCACGTTTGAGGGCAAGGTCCACGGGGTAGTGGTCCATGCAAGGAAGTATGCGTCCTCGCCCACAACCTTAAAGCGGACTACCGCGCTGCGCTCTTTAACATTTTTGTACCCCTGCGCCACCTCGTGCGAGGAAAGCGGAGTGCCGCAGCGGGGGCAATAAGGCACGATTTTAAAGCCCTTATATAAAAGACCCTTTTCGTAGATCTTTTTAAGCGCCCACCATTCGGACTCAATATACGGATTGTGATAAGTTACGTACGGATTTTTCATATCTGCCCAGAAACCGACAGTGAATGAGAAATCCTCCCACATTCCCTTGTATTTCCAGACGCTTTCCTTACATTTTTCGATGAACGGTTCAAGACCGTACTCTTCGATCTGCTCCTTGCCGTCGAGACCGAGGAGTTTTTCAACCTCAAGCTCAACAGGGAGTCCGTGTGTATCCCATCCCGCCTTACGGGGAACCTGATAGCCCTTCATCGTGCGGTAACGAGGGATTAAATCCTTGATGACACGGGTGAGAACGTGACCGATATGCGGCTTGCCGTTAGCGGTCGGTGGGCCGTCATAGAAAACATAGGACGGACCTTTCTTCTCACAGGTTTTTTCAAAAATCTGGTTGTCTTTCCAGAACTTCTCGACCTGATTTTCTCTGTCGACAAAGTTTAGATTTGCAGAAACTTTCTTGTACATTTATGATAGCTCCTTTTTGTGTGATAGGATAATGCTCAAAACAAAAACCCCGTCCCGTGAAAAACAGGACGAGGATAACTCGCAACCACCTATTCAACATACTTCAATATGTGTTCCCTTTAACGGAGGACACCCGTCAAGACTTACTCAATTCAGTCCGCAGCTCGAAAGTGATATTCACCGCAATGTACTTCACGCCGGGCTTGCACCCTCCCCAGCTCGCTTTTGCTTCGCATAGCGGCTACTGTCTTTGTCACAGCCTTTGTTATATCGTTAATAAGATATCACAAAACCAATTTTGTGTCAAGGAATATTTTGTTCCGTCGGCATTTTATTGTATATATAATGTAATAGGAAGGCAATTTATCGGCAAAAAGTCTTTATACAATGTTTGCTTTTTGTTAAAAAAAGCATTGGAATTGTATTTTGCACAACTTTAACCACAATATTTAGTGATATTTTCAAAAATAGATAAATTTTTTCTCATTTTACAAAAAATTACTTGCAAAATGCCGATTCAGCTATTATAATTTATTATGAGGGGAGTATCTACCAAGGTTGTTGCTTTCGGGTAGCTTAACTCTGAAGCGGTACTAACGTTATACCACTTTTGAGCCGCGGAAAAGATGCCGACACCTCAGAAATTTAAAGGAGGAATTGATATGACCAAGATCATTTCAATCATCGTTTCCATTGTAATGCTTGTTATGACCAGTATCTTCCCGGGCTTCGTATGGCCGGGCACAAAGACGGTTGAGACAGGCGCATTCTTGGAGCAGGTTGATGAAGCGTTCGGTTATCAGGCGGTTGAGTCCACAGATGAGATCCGTGGAGTTAAGCCGGACAACGAGTATTATGCAGCTGTTGCAGCAGCAGATAATAATGACGTTCTCGTTGATTATGATACAATCGACGTTACAAAGGCCGTTACTCCGGAATTCGTAGCAACAGTTCTTGTTAATGCATCGGGTGTTAAGGTTGACGAGACCACCGCTGTAATTGAGAACGCTACATCCATCAAAAACGTTGCGAAGGTAGCCGCAGCGGTTGACAACGGCATCATCACTCTTGATGCTAAAAACAAGCTCGGTCTCGGCGCTATGGCTGAGGACGACGTAACAGCAGCTATCGCAAAGGCAGTTGAGCTTCGTGGCTCAATTGACGAAAACACTCAGAAGCTCGTTCTCAAAGACGGTGTCAAGACTGTTTCAGACTACACTGTTGACGGCGACAGCATCGTTGTTCCCGCCAGCTCAGATCTTGCAGTAGGCGACATCTATGTTGTTGAGCAGTCCGACGAGATTATGACCGGCGCTGCTTACAAGGCAGAGGCTATTGAGGTTGTTGACGGCGAGAAGGTTGTTACAAACTCTAAGGTTGACATCGAGGACGTTATCGAGAAAATCGACTATGAGGGCACATCTGATGTTGATTTCGCAACAGCAATGATCGCTGACGGTAACGGAGAGATCCTTTCCAACGGTTATCTCGACACAAACGCAATCTCTAAGGACGACGTTATGAAGACTCTCAAGAAGCTCGCTAATGTCAGCTTCTCTGTAAAGGGCTTCAAGGTTAAGGCTAAGATCACAGATACAGGCCTCAACTTCTCAGTTGCTAAGAGCGTTTGTGACGGCGTTACACTCTCAAAGGCTTATGAGCTTACAAACCTCACAGTTGACGCTAAGGCAGATATGAACGTTGCAAAGCTCAACTTCAACGAAGTATATCTTAAGTTCAATTATGATCTTAAGGATACAACAGCTATCTCAGGTTCCTACGCTAAGACCTTCGGCGACGAAGTTACATCTGTTGGCGAGAAGCTCTCAGGCGACAGCTTCTGGGCAAAGGCAGTTAACAAGTATGCTCTTTCAAAGCTTGATTCTACATCAATTAAGCTCTTCTCATTCACCCTTCCTCTCGGTTCAACTCCGCTTACCGTTACATTCGACGTTCTCCTTAACATCGACGTAAACGGCAGAATGGAAATCGTTGTAACTTCTCAGGAAATGCACGGTATTGAGATCATCAACAACAAGGTAAGCACCGTTAACGATTCAACAGTTGTTGATCGTCAGGTTAACATCTATGGTCGATTCGAGCTTCGTCTTGGCCTTGATGTATCACTCGGTCTCTATGGCTACGCTCTTGTAGACGTATGCGTTGAGGGCGGCGTTGGTGCTTATGTTGAGGCACAGGCTAAGTATGTTGACGCAAACGGCAACGTAGTTGTTCAGTCGTCTCTTACAATTCCTGTTGACTACCTCAAGGAGCTTGCAGCGGGTGCAAACACAGACGGAAAGATTGATATCAGCGGTCACGCAGACATCTACGGTATCCTCAACGTCTCTGTTGGTAACCACAGCGCTATCGGCAAGGTAGGTCTCAAGAAAACATGGAACATCTTCAATCAGAGCAACGGAACATTTGCTTCCTTTGACTTCTGATTCTGATTTCTGAATAAAGGAACTTCCGGGAGAGATCCCGGAAGTTTTTTGCTGTTTAGCGGTTAATAAATCTCTATTTTTTGCAAAGCTGAATATTCAACCTTTTCATAAAACCGAAAAAGCACGACAGCCTTTTGTGAGCTGCCGTGTTTTTTGATCTTTAATTAAATAACATATAAATTGGGCTTGCAAAGAATTGAAATGATATCAACCAGCCAGCCGATTCCAAAGAGACCCACGGTGAAAATATATAGTATTATCATTCCGGATTTGCCCTCATAAAAATTATGTGCTCCGCAAAATCCAAGGAAGAGGCAGAGGAAGAACGACACCCATTTATTACATACTTTCTTTCCAAACGCTCCGTTAACATTTGTATTCGTGTTGGTGTTTGCATTGTTGATAACGCTGATCAGCTTCGGCTCCGTTGAGTGTTTCAACCTGACGACCGCAGGAGGTGCACATTACCGCATCGGCAGGAATTGTTGCACCGCAATGTTTACAAAACTTTGTTTTTTCTGAGTTTTCCATTTTTACCATCCAATTGACATTCAGTGAATGTCAATTGGAGAAAAAATGTTTATAAATAAAACCGAGGACGGCTTAACAACTTTTGCGGTAAAAGAATTGCAAGAAAGCGTAAAGAAATAAATATATCTCAGCGTGAACTTGCCGACAGACTTCAACTCATCGGACTGGATGTTGATAAAAATGCGATTCAGCGAATTGAGTGCGGAAAACGGTTTGTTACGGACATTGAGATAAGGGCGTTTTCAAAAATTCTTGATCTCTCTTACGAGGATCTTTTATCGGATTAAAAATCGGCAGCTAAACAATATGCTTAGCTGCCGCAATTTTTATCTCAAATGAATTGTGTCAAAGAATGAATTTTTAATTTTACTGATGAGGGTTGAAATCAAAATACAGATTACGCAAACGCCGACATCCGCAAATACTGCAAGCCATACAGGAGCATAGCCTGCCGCCCCGAGAATCAAAACTATCATCTTGATCGCAATTGCGAAAATGATATTGAAGTGAACAATATTAACCGTTCTCTTGAAAAGTCTGTGAGCAGGGGCGAGTTTGTCGAGCCTGTCATTTGCAAGAATGACGTCAGCCGCTTCGCTTGCCGCCTGGGTTCCGAGACCCATTGCAACGCCTGCATCCGCAGACGCAAGAACCGGGGCGTCGTTGATTCCGTCGCCGACATAAACAACCTTGCCATACTCGTTCTTGATTTCCTCAAGGTGACTGAGCTTCTCTTCAGGAAGAAGATTGCAGTAATACTCATCAAGATTTATTGCCTTTGCAACCTCATCGGAGGCGGTCTCGTTATCGCCTGTCAGCATTATGATATGCTCAACACCCTGGTCACGAAGTTGTTCAATCATATCTTCAACGCCTTTTCTGAGTGAGCTTCTAAGTGTGATTGTACCAATAATTTTTCCGTCAAGAACCACACAAACGTCGCCATCCGTATAGTCCGGAGTTTCAACGCCTTCTGTTTCAAGGAGACGCCTACCGCCGCAGAGAATCCTCCTGCCGTCGAAGTCAACGCTTGTGCCTCCACCCGCGACCTCACGGAAATCCCTGAGATATTTTTCATCAATCGGTGGAGCCGCACTTACAATACTCTTTGCTATCGGGTGCGATGAATAATATTCAGCCGCCGCCGCAAGAGTAAGAATTTGCTCCTCGGAAAAAGCACTCATTGATGTGATCTTGCTTACTTCGAAATTGCCCGTTGTCAGCGTGCCCGTTTTATCAAATACGAATGCTTTTGCCTTTGCGAATGCCTCGATGAAAATTGAACCCTTGACGATAATGCCGTCCTTTGCCGCTGCGCCGATTCCTGTATAAAATCCGAGGGGAATCGAAATTACAATAGCGCACGGACACGAGGCAACAAGGAAAACGAGAGCCCTCTTGATCCACGACGCAACATCTTTTGTCACAATCGAACCGATGATTGCCAATGCAAATGCAACAACAACGACAACCGGTGTATAATACTTTGCAAATCTCGTGATAAATTTCTGAACATTACCCTTTTTTTCGGTTGCGTCCTCAACCATTTTGACAATTCTTGATGCGGTTGAGTTTCCAAAAAGCTCTGTCGTAACAACCGTAACGCTGTCTTTTCCGTTAACCATGCCGCTCTTGACCTCAACGCCCTTACCGAGCGTTATGGGGAGACTTTCGCCTGTGATTGCAGAGGCGTCGGCGGTCGAAATACCGGATTCGACAACTCCGTCGATCGGGAAGCGCTCATAAGGAAGAACGTTGATTTTTGATCCGATAGGAACGTCGGCGGCATCAATCTTTTTCGTTGTGCCGTCGGGAAGAATAAGATGGGCATAGTCCTGTTGAATTTTAGCAACGGAATCAATCGCCTTGCGGCTGTTTTCAACCGCTTTGTCCTCAATTATTTCACCGATTCGGTAAAGGATCGCAACAAGCGCCGCATCTCTGAGCTCACCGATACAGCAAGCAGCGATAACGGAAATAAGCATCAGCTCGATCTCGGTAAATCGCTTTGCCTTGATGTCGCCGTAAGCCTTGAAAACGAGGGGGTATGCCGCAAGAACAACGGCAATGATCCCGATAATTGTCTGTGCAACGGGAAAGGCTTTGAGGAACAGACCAACAATTACAAGCACGACCGAAACGCCGAGCAAGAAAAGAGAGAGCTTTG
>USJJ01000073.1 GCA_900554995.1 uncultured Ruminococcus sp.
TATTTTCGGCAAAGCGGCGGCAAATTTCTCAGGAAAATTTTCAAAACTCCACTGTTTGAGATCACTGAAAAAGGCTCCCATAATTATCCTCCGTAAATATTAAAGGTATTTTTATTATACTCTGCTTTCGGCATAAATTCAAGATAAACAGAAAAAATCCCGCACCGAATGATGCGGGATCGTTTGTTATAGCTGTCAGATGATTCCGAGGAGATTTGCGAGTTTCTCCGTGATGAACATTATAAGTCCGAATGTGTGGGTTTGGAGAAGAGCGGAAACCTTGTCGCCGAGAGGAGTCTGGAAGAGATAGGGCATCTTAGGAATCTGCTTATACTCTCTGCCCTCATACTTAAGCTCGAATGCCTGAGAATATGTTACGCCGCCGTCGCCGAGAAGCTCAAAACGGATATAGCAGCCGAGCTGATCCTCATAATCGTTAAGATCAATCTTAGTGTCGGTGGAGATAACCTTGCCGTTTGCAATCCACTTAACCGACTTGCAGTCACGGCTTTCGTCGAGCTTGAGCTCGATGGTATTCTCTTTCTGATCCACCTTGATGCTCTTTACAAGGGGAACTTCGCCGTTGCCCTCGTGATCGGGTGTGCCGTCTGTATACTTCTGAAATTTACTGCAAGCAAAGAAGTTGCCGACCTGCATTGCCTGCTTTACGTTTTCCTCTGTATTCTCGGGGAGGAGAAAGTATTCAAAGCTCCTGCCGACATCGGAGACGTATTCGCTGTCGTCGTCCGCAAAGGCAATGATGTTTCTGCCGTTCGGGATAACAACCTGAAGAAGCTCATCCCAAAGAGCTCTGTCGGCTCTTGTTACATTGTCGGTGTTGTTGATGATTTCCATACCGAGACAGCTTCTGTAATCATTGAATATGTTTCCGAAATAGCTGATGAACACATTCCAGTGTGAACGCTCGGGAAAATTATTTGAATTTACCCAGTCGCCTACGTGGTTAAGGACGGTGAATCCGCCTGCTTTGTCAACTGCGGCAACGGAGGAACGGTAATCGTTTTCTTTGCCCCATTCGCCCTGACCGTACTCGGTGAAGTAGCCGTTGACATGAGTTTTTGTGATGACAGCCATATTCATTTCAATGCCGCCCTTGATATCAATCATACCTCTGCCGTTTCTGTCGGAGCCGGTGGTGATTCTTTCATAGTTTGAGTCACTCATGGGATCGGCCTTGCGGAAATAATTGAAAATTCCGTTGGTCTTTCTCTCTTTGTTCCAGCCGTGATTGATAACGCCGTGATCGGTCATTGCAAGGATATCATAGCCCTTGCTGTAATAGAGCTGAACCATATCGGTAATGCTAAGATCACCGTCGGATGCGACTGAATGGGTATGCAGGTTTGCCTTGTAGTAATCCCATTTGTCCCAGTCAACGCACTCATACGGATTGACTATCGTGTAGTCAATCTCATCGGCTGCCGCAGCGGAAATGAGAGGGGACGACGCCGTGAAAATGAGTGTTGCACAGGTGAGAACCGATAAAACTTTTTTGAATTTCATTGTGACTCTCCTTTAGGTTTATTTTATTCTGAATTGAAGCGCAATCCCGCCGAAGGAAACGATGTCGCCGTCGTTAACCACGGTGGGCTCGTCAATACGCTTGCCCTTGATGAAGGTGCCTGAGCTGGAATGTGTGTCGGTAATCACCCAGCCCTTTTTGTGCTTTGAAATAACGGCGTGAAAACGTGAGACCGAGGCATAGTTGAGCACTATATCGCAGGCTCCGCTTCGGCCGATTGAGGTTTCCCAGCTCGTTATCGTGTATTCCTTGCCGTTCTGTTCGTCATAGAAGTATGCGGGTGTGACTTTCGGAGCACGGCTTGAAAGCAGATGCTTGATGCAGTATGCCGCAATGACGATGCACAGGGCGGGAATAAGATATCTGTATATTTCGTTTAACAGCTCTTTCATTAAATCATCCTTTTAATGTTTAATTCAATTATAAGGTTTGCACAAAAAATTGTCAACAATTTTTCCTTTAAATATTTATTCTAATGTGTTATAATTGTCAGGACGGAGGTGCTTATTTATGAAAAAAACACAGAAAATACTGGCTCTTCTCCTTACTCTTGCGCTGACTGTAAGCCTTTTTACATTCACATCGGGCGCAATTGAGTCGCAGGAAGAATGGCTTGAAAAGAATTGGTCCGAGATTGTCGAGTCAAAGGGCTCGCTGCTTATGACACCGGGTGAGGATAACACAAAAATGAATTTTTCGTGGCAGTCGTCTTTCAAATCGGCAAAGGCGGAGATCGAGGTCGCAACAAAGCAGGATATGAGCGACGCCGAGTCGCTTGACGTCAGCACGAGGTTCAACATTTTCTGCTTCGAGTATACTCATGAGGCAACCGCATCCGAGCTTGAGGCTGATACAACATACTATTATAAGTATTATGCCGACAAGAAATGGAGCGATGTTTATTCGTTCAAAACCGCCGATGCGGACAGCACAAGAGTTCTTTTTGTCTCCGACTGTCAGATCGGACGTTACCGTCAGGGCACGGATGAAGAGATCCTTCAGCACGATACATATGGCTGGTACAAGACAATGGAGCTTGCGACGGAGAAAAATGCAGGAATCAACTTTATTATTTCAACAGGTGATCAGGTGGAGGATTCCTATTCCGAGCATCAGTATTCGTTGATGGAATCTGTTCCCCAGCTGAGAAATTACCCAATTGCGGCGGCTGTCGGCAATCACGAGTTTTACACAACTAATTATTCAAGCCACTACAACAATCCGAACAGGAATACCGACGTTCCGTTCAGAGACCCTGCGGGAAACGGCTATTATTTCCTTTATAATGATATCCTCTTTATTGTGCTCGACTCAAATGTTGTTGTTCCGTCAACACACAGAAAGATAATCAAGGCGGCTTGCGAGGCTTACCCGAACGCAAAGTGGAAGGTCGTTTCGATGCATCACAGTCCGTATGACGCCAATGCGGCAAAGTATTTTACAAGTAAAATCACAAGAGCGACGATCACACCGTTCTTCGACGAGTTCGGCATTGACCTTTGCCTGAGCGGTCACGATCATTATTACAGCCGTTCATATATCGTAAAGAACAATAAGGTCACGGATGATGTTCTTCACAACAACACATATACCGATCCTAAGGGTACGCTCTATGTCAGCGCAAACTCCTCTTCGGGAAGCAACTATAACGGAATCGACACCGAAAATGTCGGACCGGAGTGCGACGTATGGTTCCAGTCTGATACGCCCTGCTATTCGATTATGGACGTTAAGGACGGCAAGCTCACGGTTACAACCTATGAGACGGGTAACAACGGCGTTGTTGATACAATCTCAATTATAAAAAAATAATGCGGATAACAAAAGGGGACTGCCGTTTTTCTTCGGCAGTCCCTGCTTTACTTTCCTGATTTTTACTAATCCGATTCGTACAACCGAAATTGTGCGACATTGCATTAAATTGCGGATTCCCCAATTTTTTTTGCACATTCACGGCAAATTTTTTGACCGTTAAATTCAATCAGATCAGCCGTTTCGTGGCAGAAAATACAAGAAGGAGCATATTTTTTGAGAATGATCTCGTTTCCTCTTGCGAGGATTTCAACCTTACTGTCATCGCCCGTTATATCAAGTTCTTTTCTGATCTCAATTGGAAGAACGATTCTGCCGGCAAGGTCAACGCTTCTGACAATACCAACATTTTTCATAATCCGACTCCTTTCTGAAATATCCGACCGCAAAAACAGATATTCTATACTTTAGCTACATAATACCACTTTTTACCATATTAGTCAACACAAAACTACAAAAAAATAAGCAGCCGACGAACGGCTGCTCATTTTTAATTTAAGTAATTATTTTGTTATAAAGCCTGTAATAAAATCAATGATCTTCTGAAGGATTGCCTGGAAGTCAATCTGAGCGAGGAGATCAGTGATCTTTGATAAGATAGCCTGAATGTCAATCTTATCAAGAATTGCACTAAAATCGAAATTCATAATTCAGCACTCCTTTCATAGATTCGATAACGGGAAAAACCGGTTATCATTGCTTATATTACCACAATAACCGTCTCTTGTCAAGGCAAATAAGGTCGTTTTTCGACTTGCGTTCATTTGCAAAAGAGAAAATCGCAGTGACAAAAGCTGCCGCTGCGATTTTTTGTGAACTGATGAAAGGACAGCCTTATTTGATAAGACCGATAACGAAGCCTGCGATCTTATCAAGAATTGCTGCGAAGTCAATCTGAACGATGAGATCTGTGATTTTGTTCATTATTGTGTCAAGAATTGTACTGAAATCCATAATTCGTTACTCCTTTCGTAAATTTATTCGGTAGAGGATAGAATCTTCCATCTATAAATATATTACCACAAGTATTTATTGATTGTCAAGATTATATGCGACGGTATTTTACAATTATTGTTGAACTTGGCATTTTACGGCTGGAAAGGAACGGGATCGTGCTCGCTTTCGTGCTCAAAAGACAGAATATTATTGCGGTCGTAGTAGCTGTATCTCATTTTGAACGCACGGCAGAATCCTTCGGCAGGGACGTAGAGTTGTTCACGGTTGAGGCGTTTAACCTCACCGACCATTTCAAAACTACCGCCGTCGGTGATAACTGTTTTGCTGTTTTCGGTAAACGTCGCCGTGTGACCGTATGCGGTGCTTTTAACAGTTCCCTTGCCCATCTCAACATCAAATCCTATGTACCTCAGAAGTGCCGCCGCGGGAACATACCATATTTCGTCAATGCAGTTGCAGGGGAGGGTTCTCGTTGAAATTCCGAGATCGGCGCCCTTAAACATAAGTCTTGTTGCGCTGAATATCGGAGCAAGTGCTGTCGGAGAGATGCTGTCGGTTTCCTTGTCAATCACACATTCGTCAACAACCCTGTCGCCCTCAAGGTATGAGGTGAGCGTGAGTTTTTTGCCGCAAACCCTGACTATCGTATACATCGACAGCTTTTCCTCGTGGGGATAATATGCGCAGTTCCAGAGCTTCGGCGTTACAAGCAGCTTGCACGGATTTCTGTGACCGCTTCCCATATTATAGAAAACCGTTCCCTCGGACGGCCTGTCAAAGAGATTTTCGTTGCGGCGCGGATAGCTTCTTGAGAAGCAATGCTCGTGTCCGCTGAAAATAACGTCGAATTTTTCCATTCCTTCACGCATCATCGGATATGAATCATCGCAGGCAAGATCCGAACCTTGATAGCAGATCGGAAAATGATGCGAACCGAATTTCCACGTTTTGTCGCTCTTTGCAGTGTCCTTTAATAGCCACTCGTTAACGAATTCGGGACCGCTCGTTCCGATTACGCAGAAGTGAGCGTTACCGTAGTCGAAAGAATAGTTTGCGGTTTTCCAATCCTCGGGGCCGTTGTCGGGGTAAGCTCCGCCGAACTGCTTGCTGAAATATTCGGCTTTCTCAGAATAGTATTTGTTGCTGTATTCAAAGTAGTTTTCAAACCCCATATCGTCGTGATTGCCGAGAGCCATCATAAACGGAAGATGCTCGATAATACCCCTTAATCCGTCAAGCAAGCCTGTCCACTGAATGTCGGTCTGTCCGCAGTTTGTATTGTCACCTGCCGTGAGAATAAACCTTACATTTGGATGAAGCCGCAGGATTTCTCTCACAATTTTACCAAGCTCGGAATAATCGGCAGGAGGCTCGGCGGCACCGTGCTGAATGTCGGAAAGGCAGAGAAATTCAAAGCTGTCCGTGTCTTTTTTTGCTGTATTGAAAGTGAAAACTTCACTCCTGAAGCTATCGTTTCCGCAGGTGTATTCATACTCCGTGCCGGGGCTGAGCTGTGTCATATGCGCCGAAAAAATATTGCTGCTGTCCATATCGGAATCAAAACGGCTGACCTGTGCATCGGCTCTGTGCCATTCGCCGCCGGGCTCTCTGTAAAGCGCATATCCGCTTTCTGTTTCTGTGCAGGTGCGCCACGTGACGGTCATTGATGTTTCGGCGTTCCCGTTGATCGAAAGCATTATGTGGTCGGGAGATTTCTGCGACCCTCTGATTCTTTTCCATTCTTCCTTTGTTATCATACCGACACCTCTTTTTCTTCAAAATTATACCATAGCGCAGATATTGATTCAAGAAAACTATTGTAAAAATTTTTTAAATGACTTATAATTAAATTATCAAAAGTTAAGGACGTGTAGCTATGAAAAAAACAATTGTAATCTGCGTATCCGTAATACTCTGTGTAGCGATGATGTGCGGATCGTTCATTTATGTCGGGAAGGATTTTAACGAGAGTATCGGCAAGCTGATCCCGTCGATCCTTTATTCATCAAGAGTTAACGAAAATAAAACACAGCCGACGATCAGCCCTGAAAAGGAGACAACGACCGAAGAGACAACGAAAGCTCCGACCGAGGAGACAACCGCCGAGGAACCGATTCGACAACGGCTGTGCCAAAGACAACGGCTAAGCCGAACGCCGCAACAAAAAAGACTACAACGACGAAAAAGGCAACTACCACCAAAAAGGTGACAACAACAAAAAAGGCAACTACCACAAAGAAGCAGACCACTGCTCAGACAAAGCTCACGACTGCTCAGGTTATCAATAATTACAATGCCGCAATCAATAAGGCGAGAAGCTCGAAGGCGGGCTACACAAAAACCAGAAGCACAAAGCTC
>USJJ01000074.1 GCA_900554995.1 uncultured Ruminococcus sp.
TGGCTGCCGACACGGCGGACGGCGGTTTGCAAAAAGGGGATATAATCGAATTCGGTTCATATCCTCAGTCAAAGGTGACCAATCCAAGGATCATTTCGGCACTTGACGGCTTCCTGACCGACGACGTGTGGGTGTCATATGACTACTACATCGGCACGGACACGGAGTATGACGGCAAAATGACAGCGTCGGACTACATGAAGTATGCCGATCTTAAGCTGAACGGCGAAAAATACCGCGCGGTCAGATTCTCGCAGTACCGTCCGAGAATGACGAGCAGTACTTCGAGTGAAACAAATTCAATGCAGGATAACAACGGCTACTATTTAAACACCACATACTTCTTTAAATATGAGCCGCTGACATGGACGGTTCTTGACCCCGAAGAGGGCTTTGTTATGTCCAATATTGCCATTGACGCTCAGGCTTTTGAGAACTTTTCTTATTATGATTCCGCATTGGGACAAATGGTTTATAACGGCAAGGACTGCAAGTATTTAGCCAACGATTGGTCAAAATGCTCTCTGAGAGAGTGGCTGAACAGGGATTTCTTCAATACTGCTTTCACGGCGGAGGAAAAGGCTCAGATAGGCAAAACCTATCTTGACAACACCAATCCGTTCAGTCCGAAATATGACGGAGCAGGTACTTTTGATAAGATTTTTACAATCAGTTTTTATGATGCAATAAACAGCGATTACGGTTTTGATGAGGATGGATCACGTAGCGATCTTGCAAGAATAAAACCGGCTACGGATTATGCAATGTGCCAAGGTGCAGATGTTGTTTCGTATACAGGCGGCAACATTCCGTATTGGTGGCTGCGTACAACAGGTCACTACGGCGCATTCGCCTTTGGCGTAGCTCCGGGCGGCTGGATCGTTTCCAGCGGCAGCGGTTATTACAATGTCAACAGAACCGATATGGGCGTTGTTCCTGCGTTCAAGTTCAATCCGAAGACGCCGACGCTCGCTAAGGGCAGCAAAATCGAATTCGGCTCATATCCTCAGTCCGAGGTCACGGACGCCGATGAGGTCGCAAAGCTTGAAGCGGACTCGGAGAATTATCTTTGGGTTTCCTATAAATATTACAGCGGAACAGGCCATAGCACGGACGGCGAAATGGAGCCGGGCGATTTCATGCTGTATAAGGATTTCTACAGTGACGGCGAAATGTTCCGCGCGGTTACTTTTTCGGAGTACAGACCGGGCACCGGCGGCGGATTAAAAGGACATCTTTATTCTAACCAGTATGACAACGGCTATCACCCGAACAATGTATATTATTTTAAATACGAACCGCTGACATGGCGTGTGCTTGACCCCGACGAGGGGTATATTATGTGCGATAATGCCATTGATTCGCAGGCTTATCAGAATTTCGTTATAAAAAAAGACGGTAAGCTTTATAACAGCAAGGACTGCACAAATTATGTCTCAGATTGGGAAACCTGCTCACTGAGACAGTGGCTCAACAAGACATTTTATAACACGGCATTCTCCCGTGAGGAGAAGATGCTGATAGGCACAACATTCCTTGAGAATAACAGCCCGGACGGCACTTGGTTCGGCACCGATACGGGCGATAAAATATTTATTCTCTCATTTGACGATGTAATTAACAGCGCATACGGCTTCGACTCATCAAAATCGGAATTTGACGAAGCAAGAAAGCTCAAAGGTACGGATTATTCAAAATGTCAGGGCGTATATATCAGCCAGGGTTATCCGCATTGGTGGCTTCGTACCCCGGGCAATGCCGAAGCGGTTTACCTCGTCAGCAGCTACGGCTGGGCGGCTCTCGGTCAGGGAGTTTACGGCACAGGCGTGGGCGTCGTTCCTGCACTCAAATTAAACCCGAAGGCTGTTGATGTCAGCGTTGTTTACGACCTTGACGGCGGCGCATGGGCAGAGGGCTACACTGCACCGACAAGCTATAAAGCAAATGAAACGCTTGCACTTCCGACAGCGGAAAACGTTGTGCGAGCAGGTTATACCTTCTCCGGCTGGGAGCAGACGAGCCTCATAAACAAGACTGTTACCTATACGGCAAAGTGGATATCCAAAGGTTATATCGTAAGCTTTGACTCAAACGGCGGAACGGCAGTTGCGGATAAGTTTCTCGCATGGAGCGACAAGGTGCTCGACGGCGTTTCGGATCCGACAAAGGCAGGCTACACATTCGCAGGCTGGAGGTACGCTGATTCGGCAGTTTCGTCAGATACAAAGTTTTCCGACCTCGCTGCAGATGATAAGGTAAGCGGAATTACCCTGGTGGCAGATTGGACGGCAAAAACCTATACGATTAAGTTTGATACAAGAGGCGGCACTCCCGTTGCCGACAAGACGCTCCACTGGGACGATAAGGTTCTCGACGGTGTTGTTCCTCCGACAAAAGAGGGAGGATTTGAATTCATCGGCTGGAACATTGCTTCTCCGAAATTGAGCGTAACAACTTTGAATTGCACATACGGCGAGCTTGTTCAGGACGACAGCATTGACACGGTTACGCTCGGTGCGGTTTGGAGAGATACCGAAAAGCCGGTAATAATCGGTCTTGAAAACGGCAAGATTTATTGCGGACCTCAGAAGTTTAAGGTAACCGACAATGACACATCGAGGACGGCAATCGTAATAATAAACGGCAAAAATGTTGAGCCTGACGCAGACGGATATTATACGGCTGAACCCGCAAACGGTGAGTTCAAGATTATTGCTGTTGATTCTTTTGCTAACATGGCAATGGTCCAAATTACCGTAAACGCCGCTCACGATTACAGCGATTGGAAGTTCGACGAGAACGAGCACTGGAAGGAGTGCAAGTACGGCGATTCCGTAATCGAAAAGGGTGAGCATACCTTTGAATGGGTGACGGATAAGGAAGCGACCGAGACAGAAAAAGGTATCGCACATGAGGAATGTACGGTCTGCCACGCAAAGCGCAACGAGAATACCGAGGTTCAGAAGCTGCAGACAAAATGGGAAAAAATCCGTGATTGGGTTATCGGAATTTTCGCAAAAATCATTAAATGGTTCATTGACCTTATCGGTGATATTTGCTGAACGTTTGAAAAAGCCGCAACCGAATAGATAAATTACGGCTTCTCTTGACCGGTTCAAGGGGAGCCGTTAAAATCTGTTATGTGAAATTTGCCGCTGATTTCAGTTGCTTTTTGCCCAATATTCTGATAGAATAACCGTTGTGACAATTTCGACTTACGTCAAAGAAATTCATATATTCGGCTCTATTTTGCGATAAAACGGAAAAGACCGAAATTTTTCGGGAAAAAGCCGTTGATTTTGTATTTTTATTATTGACAAATCGGGTTTTACACTATATAATGTTTGGTGCATGACATTTGAGGTGAAGAGTATTTATGTATTTTGTTGAGCTTGAGCCTATCTTTAATAATGAGGGTTTGGCACTGCCTCTTGATTTCACGGCTGATATGAGCGACTGCGATATCTACGGAGGGCATCCTTTTACTTCACCCGTTCACGTGACGGGGGAGATAAGGAACTCAACGGGTATAGTCAGCATCATTGCAAAGGCTGATTTTACTCTCAATCTCACCTGCGACAGATGTGCGGCTGAATTTGACCGTGCATTTTCAACGCCGATCGAGCATGTGCTTGTCACGGAGCTGAACAACGACGAGGGCAATGACGAATTCATTGTTGTCGATTCGCTCCGATACGATGCCGAACCGCTTGTTCGGGAGGATATTCTCCTGAACCTGCCTACCAAGGTGTTGTGCAGGGATGACTGCCTCGGGATCTGTCCCCGTTGCGGCAAAGACTTAAATGACGGTCCGTGTGACTGTGAAAAAGAATCCGATCCGAGATGGGACGCTCTTTTACAGCTCACTCAGGAAGATCAGTAAGAATTATTTATCAGCATTAAGGAGGCGCTCAGAATGGCAGTACCGAAGAGAAGAGTTTCTAAGGCGAGAAGAGACAAGAGACGTTCAAACGTTTGGAAGATGGAAGCACCGGCACTTGTAAAGTGCCCGCAGTGCGGTGAGTACAAGAGAGCTCACAGAGTATGCTCAGCCTGCGGTTATTATAACGGCAAGCTCGTAGTCAAGAAGGACGCATAAGTCTTTTCAATGTGAAACGGAGAAGGTAGAGATTGGACCGTAAAATAGTGTCCGTTCTCTGCCTTTTTGACTTTTTTGACGGATCTTTTTCCGTTATACAGCCCAAAGCCCTCTCGGCATATAATAATATAGCCTTTAAGGACTTTGAACTGTCTAACGAAAAATCTCTCGTCAAAAATAAACATGGTTCCCTTGTAGGGGAGCCCACGAAGTTTCTGCAAAAAAACAACACAAAAATCAAGCAAAGGAGGGTCTTTATGGCTGTTAAAATTTCGTCTGTTCAGCATCATTCGCCTGCGTCACGTCATTTTGTGAAGGCAGGGGACAAGCTGATAAGTGTAAACGGTCATGAGATTCGTGACGTGCTTGATTATCAATTCTATATTGATGATGCACCTGTGCTTGTCATCGAAAAGCCGAACGGAAAACGCCGAACAATTCATCTGAAACTTGGCGAGGGCGAAACGGGTCTTGAGTTTGAGACTTATCTTATGGATAAACAGCGTTCCTGCGCCAATAATTGCATTTTCTGCTTCATAGATCAGTTGCCGAAGGGCTTGCGTGAAAGCCTCTATTTCAAGGACGACGATTCGCGTCTGTCTTTTCTTTTCGGAAACTATATTACGCTCACGAATATCGGCGAGAGGGATATTGACAGAATAATCGAAATGCACATCAGTCCCGTTAATATTTCCGTTCACACGATGAATCCCGAGCTTCGTGTTAAGATGATGGGAAACAAACGAGCGGGTAAGGTGCTTGATTATGTTAAAAAACTTGCCGATGCGGGGATCAAGTTAAATACTCAGCTTGTGCTGTGCCCGGGCTACAATGACGGTGACGAGTTGACCTATTCTTTGGAGGAATTGGGTAAGATGTATCCGTCGGTTCAGAGCATTGCCGCCGTTCCTGTCGGCCTTTCCTGCCACCGTGACGGACTGACGGGCTTAAATCCTTTCACAAAAGAACAATCTTTGGATGTAATTTCGCGAATTGATAGTTACAATTCTCAATTTATGTGTTATAATAATATGAATATAGCTTTTGCATCGGATGAGTTTTATCTGAATGCCGATTTACCGATGCCCGATTGCAGCCGATACGGAGATTTTATACAGCTTGAAAACGGCGTCGGAATGTGGGCTTTGCTGAAACATGAATTTGAAGAAGCGATAAAGGATATTCCCGAGGGATACACCCTGCCGAAGGAGCGCCGAATTACAATGGTGACGGGCGCGGCAGCGTTCAGGCTTATCGAGTATATTGCAAAGGCTGTTGAAAAAAGGGTCGCAAATATACAAATTGAGGTTGTCAAAATCCCGAACAGGCTGTTCGGCGAGAGAATAACCGTTGCAGGACTTCTCTGCGGCAAGGATATAATAGCGGGGCTCGAAAGCACAAAGCTCTATGACGAATTGCTTTTCCCGGCGGTTGCATTGAGGAGCGAGAGAGATATTTTTCTTGACGATATGTCCGTTGAGGAGCTTTCACAAAAATTAGGAATAAAGGTCACGCCCGTTGAGAACGACGGGTATGAATTGCTTGATAAAATTTTAGGAGAACAGGAGGGATAATATGGCAAGACCGATAGTTGCCGTCGTAGGCAGACCGAATGTCGGCAAATCCACGCTTTTTAATAAACTTGTGGGTCAGCGCCTTTCAATTGTTGACGATACGCCGGGTGTTACCCGTGACAGAATTTACGGCGATTGCGAATGGCTCAACCATAATTTCCTTTTAGTTGATACAGGCGGAATTGAACCCGATTCGGACGATGTTATTCTTTCACAGATGCGCCGCCAGGCTCAGATCGCCATTGACAGCGCAGACGTTATAATTTTTGTTACCGATATGAGAACAGGTGTTGTTGCGACCGACCAGGAGGTTGCCTCGATGCTTATTAAAAGCGGAAAGCCGATCGTACTTTGCGTAAACAAATGCGACACAATAGGCGAGCCGCCGATGGAATTCTATGAGTTCTACAACCTTTGCCTCGGAGAACCGATAAGAGTTTCGGCTGTTCACGGCCATGGCACGGGCGATCTGCTCGATGAGGTTATCAAATATTTCCCCGAGGAGGAAGATGAGGACGAGGACGACGACAGAATCCGTGTTGCTGTTATCGGCAAGCCGAATGTCGGCAAATCCTCACTTATCAATGCCATTGCAGGCGAGGAGCGAGTTATCGTTTCAAATATCGCAGGCACAACGAGGGACGCTACCGACACGTTGATTGAAAACCGGTTCGGCAAGTTCATTTTCATCGACACGGCAGGTATCCGCCGCAAGAGCAAGGTTGAGGAAGCAATTGAAAAATACAGCGTTCTCCGTGCGAGAATGGCTGTTGAAAGAGCAAACGTATGCGTAATTATGATTGACGCTGTAGAGGGTTTTACAGAACAAGATTCCAAGGTTGCAGGAATTGCTCTTGATCAGGGCAAGGCTTGCATTATCGCTGTCAACAAATGGGACGCTGTTGAAAAAACTGACAAGACTATGCAGGAATACCGCAAAAAGC
>USJJ01000075.1 GCA_900554995.1 uncultured Ruminococcus sp.
ATTTTCTCGGGCTATACCGATATAAACGGAGTGGTCGACAATATAGTGCTGCCGGCGCCCGACAGCAGTATTTCCCTTGACGAGAACAATTCGACTGTTCCGCCCTTTGCCGTTTATGAGATCACGGTAACGCATCCCGACTTCGCAAAGTCCGAGTTTTTCAATGTGCCCGTTTTTGCGAACATAAAGGCGATCCAGCCGGCAAGGATGGTTCCGCTCACCGAGACGGGCGAAGAGCCGGGAACGGTCACGATTCCCGAGCAGTCGATGGGACTTTTCGGAGGTGACGTGTAATGCCCGACAGACCGATTGTACCGGAGTTTATAACCGTTCATCTCGGCAGACCGAATGCTGCGGCGAGAAATGTTCGAGTACCGTTTGCACAATATATCAAAAATGTTGCGTCGAGTGAAATCTATCCGACATGGCCCGAGAGTGCGCTCAGGGCAAATATCTATGCCGAGATCACGTTCGCTCTCAACAGGGTTTATACCGAATATTACAGATCACGAGGCTACGACTTTGATATAACCAATTCGACTCAGTTCGATCAATACTATGTCGAGGGCAGAGACATTTTTGAGAACATAAGCCGTGTTGTTGACGACATTTTCAATGACTATGTCATCAAGCAGGGACAGGTTCAGCCGTATTTCACCCAGTATTGCGCAGGTACCTGCGAGGGACTCTCCCAGTGGGGAACGGTCTCTCTTGCCAATCAGGGCTACACGCCGTACCGCATACTGCAATACTACTACGGCAACGATATTGATATCGTGAGAAACGCTCCGATCAAGACTAATACCCCAACCTATCCCGGCACACCGTTCGAGACCGGAAGCGGCGGCGAGAATGTTGTTGAAATTCAGCGTGAGCTCAACCGAATAGCGACAAACTATCCGTCAATTCCAAAGATAACAGGATCAAGAGGATATTTTGAGCAAACAACCCGGACTGCGGTTATGCAGTTCCAGAGAATTTTTAACCTTGAACCCGACGGAATTGTCGGCAAAGAAACCTGGTATAAGATCAGACAGATTTATAACGGAGTCAAGGGTCTGTCGGAGCTTTATTCTGAGGGAATAACGATAAGCGAGGCGGAAAGAAAATACGAAAAGGTACTAAAGCTCGGTGACAGAGGTGCGTCGGTCAGAATTATACAATATTATCTCAATTTTCTCAGCTATTTTAATCTGAAGCTGCCATACGTTGCAATTGACGGAATCTTCGGGCAGGAAACATACGACGCAGTTCTTACGTTTCAGGCGCTGTACGGACTTGATGTTGACGGAATCGTCGGCAGAGATACATGGGATATGATTCAGAACGCATATGCCGGTGTGCTTACCTCTCTTCCCGATGAATACCGTGGCTACGCATCGCTGCTTTATCCCGGATATATCATAACGACGGGCGCCAGCGGCAGGGTAGTCGAACAGCTTCAGACATTTCTCAAAACGATTGCGGACAACAACTCGGCTGTACCGAATGTCACCGTTGACGGCTACTACGGCGACGAGACAAAAAACGCTGTAATCGCTGTGCAAAAGCTGAAAGGAATTGAACAGAACGGACAGGTCGGAGTGCTGACGTGGAATGCAATAGTTAATCTTTATAACCAGTACAGATGATAAGAAACGGTATAAATTAACTTATTCCGAAAATAATAACATTATCAATTTCACGGAGAAATGCTTATGGATAATGTGTTATTTTCGGATAATTTTTTTAAGAACGAGGATATCTTTGATCGGTATTTCCGAACCGACCTAAACTATGATGTTGTTGGAACAAGATTTAAAGCGGGCGGCAGACAGGCAAAGCTGTATTTCATTGACGGGTTTATTGACGGCGACACCTCCGAGCGTGCAATGAATTTTATGATGCAGGCAGGAAAGGCAGATTCCGATTTTAAAAGCGCCGAGGAATTTGCACAAAGTCTCATTTCGTATATGGAAATCGAGTTGAGCGATGATGTCGAACAAATTGCAAAGGTCGTTTATTCCGGTGCAATGCTTGTTATTGTGGACGGCTTTGCAACGGGATTTCTTGTGAAAACACGTAGCTATCCGAAGCGCAACGTCGGCGAGCCCGATAACGATAAGGTGCTCAGCGGAGCGCACGACGGATTCGTTGAATCCCTGCTTGTCAATACAGCTCTTGTCCGCCGCAGAATCCGTGACCGTGATCTCATTATGGAGGTCAGACAGGCGGGAGTAAGGTCGAAAACCGATGTTGCAATATGCTACCTCAAGGGCAAGGCGGACGAAAAGAAAATCGCAAATCTCAGGGAACGTATTGATAAAATTGACGTCAACACAATGAATATGAGCCAGGAAAGTCTTGTCGAATGTCTGGTCAGAAAGCAGAAATGGAATCCGTTTCCGAAGGTGAGATATACCGAACGTCCAGATGCGGCGTCAGCAAGCATTGCGGAGGGAAACATTATACTTTTTGTCGACAATTCGCCTGCGGCAATGATTATCCCGACGGGCTTTTTTGACTTTTTGCAGGACACGAATGATTATTATTTTCCGCCATGCGTCGGCACTTATCTCAGATTCGTCCGAGGTCTTATTTTCGGACTGGCGCTTCTGCTTGCACCCGTTTGGTTCTTGCTGATAAAAAATCCTGAGTACATCCCGGGATGGCTGAGCTTTATTCAAATCAAGGAATACTATTCTCTGCCGATAATCGCACAGCTTCTGATAATTGAGGTTGTGATTGACGCACTCAAGCTTGCTTCGTTGAATACGCCGAACTCGCTGAGCAATTCCTTCAGCGTAATCGGAGCTCTTGTTCTCGGCGACCTTGCCGTCTCGGCGGAGCTTTTTTCGTCTGAGGTTGTGCTGATAATGGCTTTTGTTGCAATAGCCAATTTCGCACAGCCGAGCTTTGAACTCGGCTATGCATTTAAGCTGTCAAGGATTTTCATCGTCGTTATGACGGCTATATTCAACCTTTGGGGATTCATTGCGGGATTTTTGATTGTAATGCTCGTCATTGCCTTTACGAAAACCGTGACGGGCAGGGGATATCTTTATCCGTTGATTCCGTTCAACGGAAAGGCAATCAGCCGCCTGCTTATCAGAGAGGCTATCAGCAAGGACAACACCTGACTTTGACTTGACAAATTCGCCGTGATAGGTTAATCTTATTTATGGTGATAAAATGAAAAATTATCTGCTTAGAATAACCTCACTGGCGGTTGCGGCTTGCTCGGTAATTACTCTTGCGTCTTGCAAGGGAAAAACGAATGACGACATTCAGACGGAAACGCCGACTTATGAGAAGTCCGTTACCTCACAAACGGTGAAAATAGTAAATATCCCGACCGATCCGTCCGAACTTGCCGATATGCTCAATGCGGCTTTCAATTATGTTGACGGATATTGCTACAAATACAAAAAGGATCTTACGTGTGAGGCGAACGTGGGCAGTCTCGGTTCGCTTTCCTCCGTGTCGAATGCTTCAGACGCTTTCGCTTCGATATTCGGAGAGAAGAGTATAACCGCAGATTACGATTATCAGGCGGACAAAAAGCTTTTTGCCGACAATTTTGTCAAAGGTCCGATTGAGAGCGGCAAGATTTCTTCAATAAGCGCAAAGCAGGACGGGGATACTGTTATCCTGACCGCAAATCTTAACGGAGAAACCGATCCTACCGAGGAAAACGGTATTCTTCACAATCTCGGCGGAGACTATGTGAGTGCGGACAGCGTAAAGGCTTCACTTGCCGAGTTCAAATCGTCTGCATCGTCCGTGAGCGTTTCGGCGGACGAAATAAGCATCGTTGCAAGAATCAGCGCAGAGGATTCAAGCCTCAGATCTATGACAGTGACATATACCGAGCATTTCAGTCTGGGCGGAGTGACTCTTGTGAAGCAAAAGGGTGGCTCGGTCAGCGGATCGGCAAAAACGGTTATCCGGTATACCGATTTCGGATAATTTATAAGCAGTTGATAAAAAAATAGTGGAAATTTACCGCATAATATGATAGAATTAAAATATAATTCTTCGGGAGAGTGTAAATTTATGGACAAAAGCTGGAAAAAGTTTATTATAATTGTTTCTGTAATGCTTGGTGTTATTATTGTCTTGACGGCTGTTAATGTGTCGCTTGATGTTATTACAGGCAAGATTGAGCCGACAACCGGTGTTGCGGACGCTAATCAGTCGGGTGTTCAGAATAATCAGGGCAATCAGAATTATACGCAGAACAATGCTGGCGGCGTTACAAACGCAAGCGGTCAGGTTGTTACTCAGCCGAACGGTACGGGCACCGTTGTCGCTCCGAACAGTAATACGGGCGGATCGGTAAATACGGGCGGATCGGTTCAGCCGCAGGCGTCAACCGTTCTCGGATACAATAAGAATCAGATAGTTGCGTATTACAATACCTGTCTCAAAAGTTCATACTCACAGGCAAGGATGACGGATTCAAAGACGGAAAAGGTTACAATCGGCGTTGATTCCGTAACAATCAACGGCAAGGCGAACGGTACGGTTACAAGCATTGCAAACAGCATCGCAAGCAGCAACCAGAAGCAGACTGAGGAAAGCAAGAGCTTCTCGGGCGGTAGAGCCTCCGACGGAACAGCGGCAAGCACCTTCGTTCTCCCGGCAAACCTCTCTTCTGCGGGCGTCAAGAGCGCAAGCATCAAGAAAAACGGCAACGGCTACAAGGTCGTCATAACTCTTGTTTCCGAAAGCTGCGGACATAATACAAAACCGCCCTACAACGCTTCCTGTGCATGGCCTCTTGATATCAATGAGGTTGTGGGCGCATTGAACGGATTTGCCGAGATCACAAAGGCTCAGTTTGATTATCCCGGCACGATGCTCACAGCGAATATTGACGCCGCCGGAAGAGTAAGCTATGTGCGCGTTGATATGCCCCTCACTGTTAAAGACGGAACAGGCGTTGTTACCAAGAATATCCCGGGTGTTAAAGGAATGGTTATTACAGCGTCGGCTCACGGCAAATGGGTCTGCACACACACAATGTCATTCTGATAAATATTGATAGAAGTCGGGTGACAGCTTCCGAAAGAGGCTGTCGCTCGCATTTTTTATTATTTTCTTGACGATTGAACACCTGATGTGATAGAATAAAACACATATTAACAAATTACAAGGGGGATATGTAATGCAAGATTTTAAAGAAAGCGGATTTATGTATGGACTTGCGGCAATGGTTATTGTATTTGTCATCGCTCAGTCCTTATTTTTTCTGATCCGTGCATGGAAACACGGCAAGGAGGTCGGACTTACATCCGATGATATGAAAAAGGCGGTCACATCGAGTGCTCTTTTCACAATTGCTCCGGCTATTGCGATTTTTGCAACCGTTGTTACATTGGCGAGTACGCTCGGAATTGTACTTCCGTGGATAAGACTGTCTGTTGTCGGAAATCTTCAGTATGAGGTTACGGCGGCTCAGGCGGCTCTTGAATCATTCCAGGACGGCACAAGCATTGCCGTCTTCGGTCAGAACATAACAGATCCGAAGATTTTTGCCGCTGTTTCATGGGTTATGACTATCGGCGTTATCCTTTCGCTTATCCTTATTCCTATTTTTCTCAAGAAAATTCAGAGCAAGGTTGGCAAGGTGACAAACAATACAAGCGGCGACAACAAATTCGGCGATATTATTTCCGCCGCAACATTTATCGGTCTTATTTCTGCATTCATCGGCAATGCACTTGCAGGCACAGCTCCGACAATTAAAGAGAACGGAAAGCTTAAGCCTGTCGGAGTTGGTGCAGGCGTTATGTCTGTTGCGGTTCTTATTACATCCGTTATCGTCGTTGTTGTTCTTCAGGCTCTCTGCAAGAAATTCAAGTGGGATAAATTTGAACCGTTCGTTATGCCGCTTGGTATGTTTGCGGGTATGGGCATGGCGGTTCTTCTGCATTATGTTCTTCCGGAAAGTATATCAACATTTGAATGGAGGCCGGTCGTATGAGTAAGAAAAAACGCAGTTATATGGATTCTACCTATACGTGGGGAAATATTTTTATGGTTACGGCAATCTGCGTTCTGGTTGCTGTCCCCGTCGCAATATGCGTAAAGTTTGACGCATGGCCGACTTTCAATCAGGTCTTTAAGGGACTTCTTAAGGTTATCCCGATTTTCTGGACATCGGCAATTCTTGAGATCGTTGTTTATGCTCCGATGCTCGGTACAGGTGCTACATATCTTTCATTTGTCACAGGTAACATCACGAACCTCAAGCTCCCGTGTGTGCTCAATTCACGTGAGCTTGCAAAGACAAAGCCCGGCACAGAGGCGGACGAGGTTATCTCGACTATCGCAACGGCGACATCGTCTATTGTTACAACCATAATTCTTGCGGTCGGCGTTCTTGCTCTTACTCCGATTCTTCCGGCTCTTACAGGCGAGGATTCGGCTCTCAAGCCGGCGTTTGACCAGGTTCTTCCGGCCCTTTTCGGAGCTCTCGGTGCAGGATATCTTGCAAAGCATTGGAGGATTTCCTTTGTTCCTGTCCTTGCTGCAGTAATTGTACTTATGTTTAACGGCAGCCT